>NZ_JASJVC010000030.1:0-44345 GCF_035019905.1 Sphingomonas sp. 10B4
AACCTTTCTCTACACTAAATCAGTAGGTTAAGCTACGCTCGCCAACCCGAAATCGCCCGTCCGACGAATAATCCGGGCTAGGACCCTGTAGCGGTGCGCGGTATGCCGCGCTTTAGCGTGGATCGTTCTGGCTGCGCCTATCAAATATCAATGCTCTCAATGCGGTGCGCGGTTTTCGGTAGAGCGCGGAGGGGCGCGGTGATAGGCTCGGAGCGAAGCCGAACCGACGGACCGGCGTCCGTGAGACGCGTATCCGTCTCTCGTCTTATGCGAGGAGCGTATATGCCTCGGTGGTATTTCCATCTGTATCAAGCCGGCGATCTGTTGCTGGATCCCGAAGGCGTCGAGATTGCCGATCTTGCCGAAGTGCGGACACGAGCGGTCGCGTGGGCGCGCGATATCATTGCCGCCGATGCGAGGAACGGAGCGCTCTATCTCGACACGCGGTTGTGTGTCGCGGACGATCGCGGCGCCACTGTGCTCGACATCGCCTTTGCCGATGCGATCGCTGTTGTGCCCGACCGCGATACGGTTGCCTGACTCGGTCGCCGTTGCGCGCCGAGCGGCAATTTCTGGCCTGATCGCCTGCGCCATCCTATAGCGGCCCGCTTTCCACCCCGCTGCCGGAGGCTGCCGTGCGCTTCACCCTCGATCGCTTCGATCTCACTGCCTTTGTCGCTGCCACGCTGGACGAGGATCTCGGTCCGGACGGCGATATCACGTCGAGCGCGGTCATCCCGGCGGATGCGCGCTTTACGGGCGTGATGGACAGCCGCGACGCGATCGTCGTGGCGGGGTTGCCGATTGCGGAGGCGTTCTTCGTGGCGCTCGATCCGGCGGTCGAGATCGAGCAGCTGGTCGAGGATGGCGCGCGCGTTGCGGCCGGGACCGCGCTGCTGCGGCTGCATGGCCTGGCCCGCGCGATGCTGACCGCCGAGCGTTCGGCGCTCAACACCGTCCAGCATCTGTCGGGGATCGCGACGATGACGCGCGGCTATGTCGATGCGATCGCGGGAACCGGCGCGACCTTGCTCGATACGCGCAAGACGATCCCGGGCCTGCGCGCGCTCGAGAAATATGCGACGCGGATGGGCGGGGCCACCAACCACCGCATGGGGCTGTGGGATGCCGCGATGATCAAGGACAACCATGTCGCGGTTGCTGGCGGCGTCGGCCCAGCGGTCGCGCGCGCCGTCGCGGCGGGGATCGCGCGGATCATCGTCGAGGTCGATTCGATCGCGCAGATCGAGCCCGCGCTGGCGGCGGGCGCGACGCACCTGCTGCTCGACAACATGGACCCGGCGATGCTGCGCGCGGCGGTGACGCTCGTCGCCGGTCGTGTCCCGACCGAGGCATCGGGCGGGGTGCGGCTCGACACGATCCGCGCGATCGCCGAGACGGGCGTCACCTATGTCAGCGTCGGTCGGCTGACCCAATCAGCGCCGGCGGCCGATATCGGACTCGATTTCACCACGCTCGGATGAGCCATTGCGCGGGGCGCGCCCGGCGCTAATCTGGCGCGCAAGGGCTTCTAAGGGGGGAAGAATCGTGGAGCGTCCAAACGCGATCGTGCTGTTCGAACGCTGCTATCTCGGCGGTGTCGTCGTCGGGTTGGTCAACGCCGCGCTGTCGTGGAACGCGAGCGTGACGCGGCTTACCGAAGATCCGGTGGCAGCCCAAATGGGGGCGTATTTTGGGGTCGGTACGCTGATCGGCGGGATCCTGCTCGGGCTCCTGATTTCGCTGTTCCTGTGGTACTTCACCGCGCGCGCGCAGTCGGTCGTGACCAAGTGGTTCATCACCGTGTTCTTTGCGATCGGCGCGCTCGGCTTTGTCTGGAGCGTGGTGCGCGGCACCAGCCCGCAGGGGATTGGCGCGGTGCTTTCAGTCGTCGCCTTGGTGCTCGATGGCATCGCGGTCTGGCAGCTGTTCAAGCCCGAGAGCAAGATCTGGTTCGGGGAAAGTGTCGCATGAAACTTCTGTCCAAGGCCGTCGTCGTCGCAGCGCTTGCGCTGCCGGGTGCCGTCAGCGCGCAGGCGCTGCAATGCAGCGTTCCCGCGAGCTTGCCGCGCCCGCATCCCGATCTTGCGTCGGACAAGCAACCGCAGCGCGTCCGCCCGATCACTGGCTATACGCTCGCGCTGACTTGGGCCCCCGAATATTGCCATGGCAATTCCAACGATCCGGCCAAGAGCTTTCAGTGCGGCGGCGGCAACCGCTTCGGCTTTACGCTGCACGGGCTATGGCCCGATGGCGTCGGGCAGGAATGGCCGCAATATTGCGCTGCAACGCCGCTACTCCCGCCTGAGCTGATCAAGCAGCATGTCTGCGCGACCCCGTCGCCGCAACTGCTCCAGCACGAATGGGCGAAGCACGGCACGTGCATGGGCATCACGCCCGATGCCTATTTCGCGCGCTCGAACGGTCTGTATGGCAAGCTGCGCTACCCCGATATGGATCGGCTGTCCCGCCGACCGCTGACCGCCGGCCAGCTCGCCAGCGCCTTCGCCGTCGCCAATCCCGGCGTTCCGGCGAGCGCGGTGCGCGTGACGGCAAACAAGAAGGGCTGGCTGGACGAGCTGTGGCTGTGCCTCGACAAGAGCTTTGCCTATACGCGCTGCGTCGCCGGATCGGGCGGGCTGGCGAACGCCGACAGCGTCAAGGTGTGGCGCGGCCGGCGCTTCTGAGCGCCGCCCCTGCCGACCGGACACTGCTTGCGCGTCAGCGCGCGTCGATCACCGCCGTCGCGGGATAGTGTTTGTCGAGATGGCGCTTGATGATTTTCAAGTTGCGCGTGTTCGAGCGGAATAGGAAATCGGGGATCGCGCCGATGAACGGTACTGCGCCGAGCACGAAATCGATCCCGACATTGCCGAACATCCGCGCCATCTGCGTCTTCGACATGCCGAGATTGCGCGCTTCCCACACCATCCAAGCGCCCATCGCGGCGCCGACCGCATCGCCGCCGATCGGGATCAGATCGAGGATCACGTCGAGCCCGACCTTGCGGTTGATGCCCGGAATGGTGAACAGGCCCTCGAGCAAATGCTCCATCGCCTCGATCCGTTTACGCACCGCCGCAGGGTCCTTGCCCGCATAGCGCGCTGCAAAGTCGCCGAGCGGCGGGGGAGTCATGCGAGACGTGTTGGCCATGTCACCTCAATTGGAATCGTTGCGCAAGTGACTCAACGGGTGCCACGCGCGCGAGTTCCCCGTCCAGGCCTTGAGGCCGACACTGACCAGCGACCAGCGCAGCGGACGCGCGAGCGGAATGAACGCGACATCGGCGGCCAGCGCGGCATCGGCGGCGGCAATCTGCTGCGCGCGCAGCCGCGGGGAATCGGCTTCGCGTGCCGCTTCGATCGCAGTGTTCGCAGCCTCGCTGCACGGCTGGCAGGCGGTGGCGACGTACCAGCGCCCGCTGTCATACGGCGCAACGGCGTCGATCAGCCGCAAATCAGCCGCGGCATTCGGCGCGACGCGCTCGGGCTCGATGCCGAGCGACAGCAACGCCGCCCCGACATAGCCGAACAGCACCGTCCCGCCGGGGCCGCCCGGCACCGCGACGCGCAGCCGGATATCGCCGGGATTGACCGTACGCCATTGATCGATGCGCGCGCGCGGCGAGGGGTCGCCCTCGGCCGGCGCGAGCGACCATCCGGGCACCGCGGGCGGGGCGGCCGAGTCGAGCTGTTCGGGGAGGAGCTGCGTATCCGGCGCCCAGTCCGCCGCGATCGCCGCGACGAAGCCCGCGCGGTCGATCGCGCGCGCGATCGCTGCACGGTTGCCGGGATCGGCGAGCACGCCGCTGCGGTTGATCACCGCGAGCCCGAACAGACCCGCCGCGGGATCGAAGCGGCGGTTGGCGGGGGCGATCTGCGTCGTCATGACGAGCGGCCAATCGTCGAAGCTGCCGCCGGTGACGAGCGCGGTCTCGCCGCGCGTGAAGCGCACGATCGCGCGCGCGGCGCGCTCGCCGATGAGCTGGACGTTGGCGGCGGGGGAGGGTTCGACCGGCTCGTCCTCGACCGCGCGCGCCGGGTCGAACGCCGGGCGCAAGGTGACGCTGTGGCGCCGCTGCGCGATGACGCGATACGGCCCGCTGCCGCTCGGCGGCTGTACGCGGAAGATCGCGAGCTCGGGCTGCGCGAACAGTTTGAGCAGATCGGGGCGGGGGCGCTTGAGCCGGATCTCGATGACTTCGGGGGTCATCTCGACGATCTCGTCGATCGCGGTGAGGAACGGGCGCAGCGGGTTGCGCGATTGCGGCGCGAGCTGGCGGCGCAGCAGCTTGACGACTTCGGCTGCGGTCACGGGCTGGCCATCGGCCCATTCGCCGCCGCGTAGCCGGAAGATGTAGCTGGTGCCGTTGTCGATCACGCTCCAGCGCTCGGCGATGCCGGGCTCGACCTGGCCCGTCGCATCGAAGCGGACCAGTCCCTGCGCGGTCGCGTCGAGCATCAGCCGCGCCGGCGTGTCGAGCGCATCGCGCGCCGGGTCGGCCAGGGTCGGTGCGCCGCCGATCGCGCTGACCACGACGGGCCCGGTATCGGCGCGCGGCGTGCACGCGGCGAGCGCGAGCAGCGTGGCGAGGCCGAGGGTCTTGCTGGTCGGCACGAGGCGGGACGGCGCGGGCATCATCCGCGCGTCTTGCCACGCGCCTTGGCGGAGCGCCACCGTGGACCGGCCGGTGGCGTGCGGACAAGCTGGCGGTTTCTCTGGCGGCGCTCTCGGTGTTCGTGGCCCCGCAAACGTGGGTCTCGACCGAGTTGATCCGCCCTATAGAGGTGCGGCGCGCGCCAGACGCCGCGGCACCAGCAACCGCCTCGTCAAACTTTGCCGACACCGTCGCGCCGGCAGCGCTCACCGACGCCGTCAATGGTGCCAAACGGCCGCGACCAGGAAACGCGCGACCAATATCGGCAACGCTACGGCCGATCCGCTCGCGATGCGCTATGCAGCGGGGCCTCATGGCGGGACCGGGTTATCCGTCGCCCGCCGCATCGCGCCGCTTGCCGGTGTGGACGATCAGGTCGACGGATGTCGACGCCGTCCAGGCCTCAAGCATTCGCGAGCGGCCATCACGGAGCATGGGGGGTAAGATCGGTCCCCGCAGCGATCAGTTCGAGCCGCTGCGGAACCGTGCCAATGTCGATCCCTGCGGCCCGGAATTGGTCGAGCAACGTCATCAACACCGTGCTGCGCGCGGCGTAGACCGCGCGCTGATTGGCGACGTGGCCGAAGCAGTTGAACTCGATCCGTCCTTCGGTGAGCCCGTCGATAAAGACCTTGGGGGGCGGTTCGTCGAGCACGGCAGCATCGCTCGCAAAGGCCTCCTGCACCATGGTCCTCACCTGGCCGGCGTCGGTATCGAGCGGGACCGAGAATTTGATCTGGATCCGCCCCAGCGGGCCCGCCATCGTCTTGTTGAGCACCGACTTGGTGATCAGCTCGGAATTGGGGACGATCAGCGTCGAATGATCGGCCAGCTCGATTTCGGTCGAGCGGACGCTGATGCGCTTCACGTCGCCCTCGTCATTGCCGACGCGGACGAGATCACCGATCTTGATCGGGCGCTCGGCCAGCAGGATCAGCCCAGACACAAAGTTCTGCGTGATCGCCTGGAGGCCGAACCCGATGCCGACCGACAAGGCCGATAGCAGCAACGCGACTCGCTCAACCCCAATGCCGAGCGATGCGAGCGCCCAGATAAAGGCGACCGCAATCGCGACATAGCGCGCCACCAGGCTCACCGAATTGCGACCGCTCCCGTCGAGGTCGGTGATCGGCAAGTAGCGGTTTTCGAGCCAGCCCATGAACGCGCGGGTGAGCGCCAGGCCGATGCCGAGCACGACGATCCCGCGCAGGATCGTTGCCGGCGAAATCGAAACACCCCCCACTTCGATGCCCTGCGCGAGCACCCCGAGCCGCCCGAACACCGCCGCAAAGCCCCCGCTGCCCCCGAACGGCGACACCAGCAGCCCAAGCGCGACGCACACCAGCACCAGTCGCAAGACGGCCGAGAGCAGGACGCCGAACTGGTCGATAACGCTGCCGCGCACCCCAAGCGCGCGGGTCAGCGTGACGCCGAGCCGGCTCGACCGCGTGAAGGCGCTCGTCGCGACATCGTCGACCGCGGCAGTCATCAGATACACGGTGGCGCCGAGGATCGCCGCCCAGGCGATGACCTGCGCGGTGAACAGGCTGAACGCGATATAGCCGAGCAACAGGGCGGTCGACGCGATGCAGACGAGCACCCACACCACGAGCAGCACGATGCCGACTCCGGCGCTTGCGGTCCCATTCGCGGCATCGTCTTGCGCCGATCGTTCGGCGCGCAGCCGCCCCAGCACCAACAGGAACGTCGCGATCAGCAGCAAGTGCAGCAAGGCAATCAGCGTCTGGCTCGCGACCTGAGCAGCCTGGCTCGCGCCGATCGCGGTATCGAATGCCGATAGCAGGATCGTGCCGAACGACAGTCCTGCGAGGATCCAGGTGAGCGGCCTCACGCGCGCCGCGGTCTCGTCGTCGATCGCGGCGATCCGCCATGAGGGCTGGCGGCGCATGAGCAGCGCTCCGCTGACGGCGGCGGTAAACGCACTGAAGCCCGTCGCGAGCACGACCGCATCCCCCATACCGGCCCACCGCAGCGGGAGCAGCCCCGACCAACGCAAGCCCTGCATCACGATCATCGCGGCGAGGAGCGGGCACAGCGTCCCGATGATCACGCGCCACAGCGCATTGGCCGATCGCCGCACGCGGCGCCCCGGCGCGCCTTCGACCAGAACCTTCTGGCCGAGCGCGCGCGCCCAGATCCGCAAGGGGAGGAAAACGACGAAGCCAAGCACGAGGCCAAGCAGCGCTTGCCAGGGCAGGCCATGGCGCGCGCTGCCGATCTGATCGATGCCCTGCTTGAGAAAGAGACCGACCCGCTTGATGTCGCGCGGGAGCGAAGCCAGCAACGTCTGCCAGAACGTCGGCGCCAGCGGCGACGCCGCCTGGGCCGAGATCTTCTCGTTGAATTGCTGCTCGCGGCTTTGTTCGATTTCGTCGACCAATTGTTGGGCTTCGACGCTGGCGAGCCCAGCGCGCTTGGCGGTCGCATCGAGCGCGGACCGCTGTTGCGTCAGCGCCGCGCGTTGCGCCGTGATGTCGGGCGCTTCGGTCACGCCGGGTGCCGCGGGGCCGAGCCCTGCAATCCGCGCATCGAGCAGCGTGATCTGATCGTCCAGCGCGGCGCCGACGTCCTTGGCGACTTGCTGTGCGGCGAGCGCGCGCATGCGCAGCGCCTTTTGCGCGTCAGCGTCGACGCGTCCGTCGAGCGCGCGATCGACTGCGCGCAGCTCGGTCTCGGTTCGCGCAAGTTGGGCCGAGAGCGTCACGGCAGGCGCCTGCGCGGCCAACGGCTGTGCGATCAGGATCGATAAGGCGAGCGCGCCCAGCAGTCGTTTTCTCATGATATCCGTCCAAACACCGCACCCGCCCTGCTCGACTGGAACGCGGGGCGCCAGCGGCGTATCCGATGCTGGGCGATCACACTACCGCTTTGCCCCGGTCGACGCGGTGCGGAGGGGACTTGCGCCCAGTTTTCCAAGCGGGTCGGTGTGGACCTCCAGCAGGGAAGCAGGCCGGGCGTGAAGACACCGTCTCGGCGGCCGCGCCCCCGCATGTCACGAGCCAAGATGGGGTGTCGGGATGCATGGGGCTTCAGGCGCTGCGGGCTCACACAGGCAAAGCGATTACCAAAAGATTTAAAGCTGGTGCGGACGGCGGGACTCGAACCCGCACACCCTGAGGGCGAGGGATTTTAAGTCCCGTGCGTCTACCAATTTCGCCACGTCCGCGCGGTACTCGTCCAAGCGCACCGAGCGCGCGGCGTCAACCCACTCAGACGTTCAAATTGGCGCGCATTTCCTTGCCGGGTTTGAAATAGGGCACGCGCTTTGCGTCAACGTCGACCAGTTCGCCAGTGCGAGGGTTGCGCCCGGTGCGCGCATCGCGTGCGCGGGTCGAGAAGGCGCCGAAGCCGCGCAGTTCGACACGGCCGCCAGCCGCGAGCCGCTTGATGATTTCGTCAAAAAAGGTCGTGACCAGAGCCTCGATATCGCGGGGCGACAAATCGGGATTTTCGGCAGCCAGGGTCTGCACCAATTCTGATCGTATCATCGTACGCGTTCCTTACCCCCAAGCCTAGCCCGAGCGGACGAAATGGCCGCTTCGGCTTGATCTATAGCAAGCCTAGCATGGGGATAGGTTGAAAACGACGGAAAAAAACGAAAGGGGCGCCTTCCTCCCGGAAAACGCCCCTTCGTCATCCTAAAGTATTACTTCTTGGCGTCGGCACCCTGCGCCTTGAGCGCTGCACCGAGGATGTCGCCCAGCGACGCGCCCGAGTCGGACGAGCCATACTGTGCAACGGCCTGCTTCTCTTCGGAGATCTGCATCGCCTTGATCGAGAAGGTCGGCTTCTTCGAGCGGTCGAAGCCAGTGACCATCGCATCGAACTTCTGGCCGGTCTGGAACCGCTCAGGACGCTGCTCGTCGCGATCGCGGCCGAGGTCGGTGCGCTTGATGAAGCCCGTCGCGCCGTCGTCGCCGACCTGCACTTCGAGACCCGCGTCGCGGACTTCGAGCACGGTGACCGTGACGATGGCGTTCTTGTTGAGGCCCGATGCCGCTGCCGAGATGCCGCCGGCGGCAACGCCGCCTGCTGCAGGGGCACCACGCTCGAGCTGCTTCATGCCGAGCGAGATGCGCTCCTTCTCGGCGTCGATGTCGAGCACGATGGCCTGAACCATCTCGCCCTTGCGATGCAGGTTGAGCGCGTCCTCGCCCGAAACGCCCCAGGCGATGTCGGACATGTGGACCATGCCGTCGACGTCGTTGTCGAGGCCGATGAACAGACCGAATTCGGTCGCGTTCTTGACTTCGCCTTCAACGGTCGAACCGATCGGATGCGCTTCTGCGAAGGCCTCCCACGGGTTGCTGATCGCCTGCTTGAGGCCGAGCGAAATGCGACGCTTGTCGGGATCGACCTCGATGACCACGACGTCGACTTCCTGCGAGGTCGAGACGATCTTGCCGGGGTGAACGTTCTTCTTGGTCCACGACATTTCCGAAACGTGCACCAGGCCTTCGATGCCCGGCTCGAGCTCGACGAACGCACCGTACTCGGTGATGTTCGTGACGCGGCCGGTGAGCTTGGCGCCGACCGGGTACTTGGCGGCTGCGCCTTCCCACGGATCGCTCTCGAGCTGCTTCATGCCGAGCGAGATACGCTGCGTGTCCTTGTTGATGCGGATGATCTGAACCTTGACGGTATCGCCAATGTTGAGAACTTCCGAAGGATGGCCGACGCGCTTGTAGCTGAGATCGGTGACGTGAAGCAGGCCGTCGATGCCGCCGAGGTCAACGAACGCACCATAATCGGTGATGTTCTTGACGACGCCGTCGATGATCTGGCCCTCGGCGAGCGACAGGATCAGGCCCGAACGCTGCTCGGCGCGGGTCTCTTCGAGGATCGCGCGACGCGACACGACGATGTTGCCGCGCTTGCGGTCCATCTTAAGGATCTGGAAGGGCTGGGGGATATCCATCAGCGGGGTGACGTCGCGCACCGGGCGGATGTCGACCTGCGAACCCGGCAGGAAGGCCACGGCGCCGTTGAGGTCGACCGTGAAGCCGCCCTTGACGCGGCCGAAGATGACACCCTCGACGCGGGCGGTCTTGGCGAATTCGGTTTCGAGCGTGTCCCATGCGGCTTCGCGGCGGGCGCGGTCGCGCGACAGCATCGCTTCGCCGTGCACGTTCTCGACGCGGTCGACGAACACTTCGACTTCGTCACCGACCTTGAGATCGGCCTTCTGGCCCGGCATCGCGAATTCGCGAAGCGGAACGCGGCCTTCGGACTTCAAGCCGACGTCGATGACGGCCAGATCGTTCTCGATTGCGGTGACGGTGCCCTTGACGACGCGGCCTTCGAAGCTGTCGGCACCGCCGAGAGTCATTTCGAGGAGGGCGGCGAAATCGTCGCGGGTTGGGTTTGGCTGAGTGGCCATAAAGGGATCAGATCCTAAATCATTGTTCCGGCCAGCCGGTTGTCTCCGGCGGTCTTGGCCTATGTGTCGGAACAGCCGAATGCCGGGCCGACATCCGCCGATTGACGTTCGCGGGGGCGGGCAACTCGCTAAATGCGAAAAGGGCGCGAGAGGACATGCCTGTCGCGCCAGCCTCCGCGAGCACCGCTCGCCGGACGGGCGTTCTTTAGCGCAAGCGCGCGGAGGGGGCAAGCTGGCGATGCGCCCCTGGGTCAGTGCTGGCGTTTCGACTCTACGATATCGATCGCGCGCTGCACCGATGCCTCGATCGACAGGAAGCTCGTGTCGAGGAACGCCGCATCGTTGGCGGGGACGAGCGGTGCGTTCGAGCGTGTCGAGTCGCGCAAATCGCGGGCGCGGATGTCGGCGAGCACCTTGTCGATGCTGATCAGTGACCCGTGCGACCGCAGCTCGGCGTGACGGCGCTTGGCGCGGATGTTGGGGGTGGCGCGGACGAACAGCTTGGCATCGGCGTTGGGCGCGATGACCGTGCCGATGTCGCGCCCGTCAAGCACCGCGCCGCCCGGTTGCTGCGCGAAACGCTTCTGCCGCTGGAGCAGCGAGGCGCGCACGAGCGGATGCGCCGAGACGACCGACGCCAGCGAGCCGATCGCATCGCTGCGCAGCAATGGATCGTCGAGCAACGAATCATCGAAATCGCATGCGGCGACCGCGTCGGCCTCGACCGCGGCGTCCAACTCGAGCCGCTGCACGTTTGCCGCGACCGCGCGATAGAGCAGCCCGGTGTCGAGATGCGGCAAGCCGTAATGCCGCGCGAGCGCCCGCGCGATCGTGCCCTTGCCCGAGGCGGCGGGACCGTCGACTGCAATAATCATCGACGTTTAACCACGATACGTACCAATCCAATGAAAGCGATTGCGGCCCAAGCCAGTTCGAGGGCAAGCGCGGGGAGATTGTAGTTCACCACGAGCGACAGCGCGAGTAGCGACGCGCCCAGAAAATTGAGCCCGTTCGACAACAGGTTCGGCGCGGCGTTGCGGAGCGTCTGGTACGCGAAGCCGGTCAGGATGACGATCGCGCCGACAAAGCCGATCAGATCGGCGGTATGCGAATCAATCATGCGTCGCCGCTCTGCAACTGCGCGATCTGGTCGAAGAAAGCGGGATAGCTCGTCGCCACCGGCGACGCGTCGTCGAGCGTGATCCCGGCGCCGGCGCTCCCTGTGCGGCAATGCAAAGCCGCCACCGCCATGCTCATCGCGATGCGGTGATCGAGCAGCGTCGCGATTGTCGCGCCGCCGGGCAGCGGATCGCCGCCGGTCCCGTCGATGATCATGCCGTCCTCGACTTCCTCGACGCGCGCACCGGCGGCGCCGAGCGCGGCGGCCATCGCGGCGATCCGGTCCGATTCCTTGACGCGCAGCTCGTCGGCGCCGCGCGCGATCGTGCGGCCGGTCGCGAAGGCGGCGGCGACGAACAGCACGGGATATTCGTCGATCATGCTCGGCGCGAGATCGGGCGGGATCTCGATACCGGTGAGCGCCGCGTGGCGGACGCGCAGATCGGCGACGGGCTCGCCGCCGACTTCGCGCGGGTTCTGCTCTTCGATGCTCGCACCCATCAGGCGAAGCGCGGTGAACAGCCCGGCACGGGTCGGGTTGAGCCCGACATTCTCGACCACGACGTCCGATCCCGGTACGATCGTCGCGGCGACGACGAGGAACGCGGCGGAGGAGGGGTCGCCCGGCACGACGATCGCTTGCGGCTTGAGCTCGGCCTCGCCGGTGATTTCGATGATGCGGCCTTGCGGCGACGGCTCGACCGTCACGGTCGCGCCGAAGCCGCGCAGCATCCGCTCGCTATGGTCGCGCGTCGCGATCGGCTCGATCACGCGCGTGATCCCCGGGGTATTGAGGCCGGCGAGCAGGATCGCCGACTTCACTTGCGCCGAGGCGACGGGGAGGGTGTAGGTGATCGGGATCGCGGGGCACAGGCCGCGCAGCATCAGGGGGAGGCGACCGCCCGGGCTCGACGTCACATCGGCGCCCATCTGCGACAGCGGCGTGATGACGCGTCCCATCGGCCGCTTCGACAGCGAGGCGTCGCCGATGAAGGTGGCGGTGATCGGGTGGCTCGCGACCAACCCCATCAGCAGCCGCGTCGAAGTCCCCGAATTTCCCATCTCGAGCGCGGTCGCAGGCTGGAGCAGCCCGCCGACGCCGACGCCATCGACGTGCCACACCGCATCGTCGCCGCGCCGGATCGTCGCGCCCATCGCGCGCATCGCAGCGGCAGTGGCGAGCACGTCCTCGCCCTCGAGCAGCCCCTCGATCCGGCTCGTGCCGACCGCAAGCGCCGAGAGCATCAGCGAACGGTGGCTGATCGACTTGTCGCCGGGGACGCGGACGCGCCCCTTGAGCGGCCCGGATGGTTGGATTTCGCGGGGGATAGGCGTAGGGTGTGTCATCGGGGCCGCGCTTTGACAGTGCGCTTGCGCTATGGCAAGGCGCGCACCACTTTGCGGCCCTTCGGGTCGCGAGACCCAATTCCTATCAGCCCAGGGCCGCAACGCCCGTCGGCCCAACAAAAGGTTCAATCGGCATATGATCCAGCCGGAATGGGGCACGAAGCGTACGTGCCCGAAATGCGCCACCCGTTTCTACGACCTCGGCAAGGACGATCCCGTCACCTGCATCAATTGCGGTGCGCATTGGGAGCCCGAGCCGATCCTCAAGTCGAAGCAGCCGCTGCCGTTCGAGCAGGCCAAGCCCGAGCTGGTCAAGAAGGACGACGATCTCGCCGGCGACGACGAGGATATCGACACCGGTGAAGACGAGGAGCCCTCGCCCGACGACGAGGTCGATCTCGGCGGTGACGACGATCTCGGCGTGGAAGCGCCGCAGAGCGAAGACGAGCATTAATCCACAGCTAATTGATGTTTTTTCTGGCAAGCGACACTCAGACCGCTTGCCAAGGGCGCGTCGCCTCGGTATGGGCGACGCCTTCCCGCAAAGAGGTCCCGGTTTCGGGTCTCTCTTTCCAGAATACGATGGGGCCGTAGCTCAGCTGGGAGAGCGTTCGCATGGCATGCGAAAGGTCAGGGGTTCGATCCCCCTCGGCTCCACCATTCTTCCACAAGCGATCGATGTTTCTCGCTTGATGGCGGTGGGCCCGACCCCCGTCTCAAAAACTTTCAATCTATCGTAGCGTTCGTCGCAACTGCGCTTCTCGTCGCGATGTCGGTGCGTTAGGCGCGACGGTGTCGTGGCCCGCTCCTCGTGCGGGCCTGTCGAAGTGTGGAGTTCCGAGTATGCGTCGTAAGCGTCCCGAGGGGATCAAGGATTATACCGGCCCGGCGGGCGGCTGGGGGGCGCTCAAGGCGGTCGCGGTCTCGCTCAAGGCGCAGCAGATCGTGTCGCAGGGCGCGCAGACGCTGCTCAAGTCGAACCAGCCCGACGGCTTCGATTGCCCGAGCTGCGCCTGGCCCGACCCGAAGCACTCCTCCTCCTTCGAATTCTGCGAGAATGGCGCCAAGGCAGTCGCATGGGAATCGACCGCCAAGCGGATCGGCGGCGATTTCTTCGCGCAGCATTCGGTCTCCGAGCTGTGGGAAAAGACCGACCACTGGATCGAGGATCAAGGCCGCGTCACCGAACCGCTGCGCTACAATGCGGCGACCGACCATTATGAAGTCGTCGGCTGGGACGAGGCGCTCGCCGAGATCGGTGCGGGTCTGGCCGCGCTCGAGGATCCCAACCAGGCCGAATTCTACACTTCGGGGCGCTGCTCGAACGAAGCCGCGTTCCTCTACCAGCTGTTCGCGCGGCTGTACGGCACCAACAATTTCCCCGATTGCTCGAACATGTGCCACGAGGCGACTTCGGTCGGCCTCCCCAAGTCGATCGGGATCGGCAAGGGCACCGTCAGCCTCGAGGATTTCGATCATGCCGATCTGATCCTCTCGATCGGCCACAATCCCGGCACCAACCATCCGCGGATGATGGCGACGCTGCGCGACGTGGCGCGGCGCGGCGGCAAGATCGTCGTGTTCAACCCGCTCAAGGAGCGCTCGCTCGAACGCTTCGAATCGCCGCAATCGGTGGTCGAGATGGCAACCTTGTCGGCGACGCCGATCGCGACGAGCTATTTGCAGGTCAAGGTCGGCGGCGATGCTGCGGCGCTTAAGGGCATCGCGAAGGCGCTGGTGGCGCTCGACACGCCAGAGACGCCGGTGCTCGACCACGCCTTTATCGCCGAGCATACGGCGGGCCTTGAGGCGTTCCGCGCCGATCTCGATGCGACCGACTGGGCCGCTATCGAGCAATCGAGCGGCCTCGCGCGCGCCGATCTCGAAGCGGTCGCGCAGATCTATGCGCAGTCGAAGGCGACGATCTGCTGCTACGGCATGGGCATCACGCAGCACCGCACGGGGACGAGCAACGTCCAGCAAATCGCCAACCTGTTGCTGCTGCGCGGCAATATGGGGCGGCCCGGCGCGGGCATCTGTCCCTTGCGCGGCCACAGCAACGTCCAGGGCGACCGGACCGTCGGCATCACCGAACGGCCAAGCGCGGCGCTGCTCGACAAGATCCAGGACGTATTCGGCTTCGATCCGCCGCGCGCCGATGGGCATTCGGTGGTCGAGAGCATCGCTGCGATGCGCGACGGGACGGCCAAGGCGATCGTCTGCCTCGGCGGCAACCTCGCGATCGCGTCGTCGGATCCGCAGGCCTGCGCGCAAGGCTTCCGCAACATGGATCTGGCGGTCCACATTACCACCAAGCTCAACCGCACGCATTTGCTGATGGCCAAGGCGAGCTATGTCCTGCCGTGCCTCGGGCGGACCGAGCGCGATACGCAGGACGGTGGCCCGCAAGCCGTGACGGTCGAGGATTCGATGTCGATGGTCCATGCCTCGCGCGGCTTCCTGATGCCGCCGGGCGAGAATGTCCGTTCGGAACCGTGGATCGTCGCGGGGATCGCGAAGGCGACGCTCGGCGACAAGGGCGCGATCGATTGGGACGGCTATGTCGCCAATTACGACCGTATCCGCGACAAGATCGAGGCGGTGTTCCCGGCGTTCAAGAACTACAACACGCGCATCCGCGCGCCAGGCGGCTTCCACTTGCCCAATTCGGCGGCCGAGCGCGTCTGGAACACCGATACCGGCAAGGCCAATTTCATCGTCGCCACGGGCGTCGAGGAAGACGAGACGACGCGTGATCCAAGCGTCCTGCGGCTGACGACGCTGCGCTCACACGATCAGTACAACACCACGATCTATGCCCTCGACGATCGCTATCGCGGCGTGTTCGGGCGGCGCGACGTGCTGTTCCTGAACGCGAAGGAGATCGCGCGGCTCGGCTTTGTCGAAGGCGATGTCGTCGACGTGACGACCGCGCTCGCGTTCAAGCGCGACGACCGGATCGTCCAGGGGCTGATGCTCGTCGAGCATGCGCTGCCCGATGGGTGCTGCGCGTCCTATTACCCCGAGACACAGCCGCTGATCGCGCTCGAGGACCATGATCCGCAAAGCCTGACCCCGTCGTACAAATCGGTGCCGGTCCAGATCCGCAGCGCGGGAACCAAGAACGCGGCGGACCGTATCGTCGCGCGGGCGGGCGTTGCCGGCCGCAAAATCTCTGTGAAAGCGTAAAATCCATGTATGCACCGACGGTAACCGGCTTCGCTGATCGCGCCGCCGCCGAAGCCGCTTCGATCCGCCGCTCGCCGCTGGGCTTCTTCGTCGGCGCGATGCTGGCGGGGGCCTATATCGGCATCGCGATGATCCTCGCCCTCAGCACCGCCGACGCTTTGCCGGCCGGCGTGCGCCCATTGGTGATGGGCGCGACCTTCGGGCTCGGGCTGATCCTCACCGTGTTCGCCGGCGGGGAGCTGTTCACCGGCTATGTGATGTATCTCGGCTTCGGGTTGATGCGTCGCAGCGTCAGCGTGGCGGACGCCGCCTTGCTGATCGTCGTGGTGTGGATCGGCAATCTGGCGGGCGCGCTGTTGCTTTCGGCGATCTTCATCGCGGGCGGCGGCGGGTTGGTATTCGCCAATGCCGCGACGATGTTCAACGCCTATGCCGCGCACAAGGTCGAGGCCGATGCGACGGCGTTGATCGCGCGCGCGGTGCTGTGCAACTGGCTGGTGTGCCTCGCGATCTGGACCGCGGCGCGGGTGACCGGCGATGCCGCGAAAAGCCTCGTCATGGCGTGGGTGCTGCTCGCCTTCGTTGCCGCCGGGTTCGAGCATTCGGTTGCCAACATGACCGCGCTGACGCTGGGCCTGTTCTCGCCGGGCGAGACGATCACGCTGGCGCAAGTGTTGCGCAATCTGGCGTTCGTCACGCTCGGGAACGGGATCGGCGGGTTGCTGTTCGTCGTCGGCGCCTATGGCCTTGCGGCGAAAACCGACGCGCCGATGGCGCGCCAGTAATCGCGCAGCGTCAGGCCGGCCCGGCGTCGATCTTGATCCGCAGCAGCTCGTAGGGTTTGCGCCGCAGATCCTTGCCCTTGTGGAAGCCGGGCTGGCGGTGGAGCTGGTTAGCGGTGAAGTACAGATAGCCATCGGTGCCGATCGACAGCGTGTCGGGCCACAGGATCCGGCGGTCCTGCGCGATCGTTTCCCACTTTCCGTCGGCGAGCCGGCGGATCGCATTATGCTCATAGTCACCGCCATAGATGCGGCCGCGCGAATCGACCGCCAGACCGTCGGAGGCGCCCTTGAGCCCGAGATCGCGCACGGCGGCCGAGAGCTTCGCCGGGTCGACGACGGGATCGCGCAGCAAGGCGGTCGGGACGGCGTAGAGATGGCGGCTCGACAGCGGTGAATAATAGAGCGTCGCGCCATCAGGCGAGAGCGCGATGCCGTCGGCGGCGACCTTCCACGGGGTCGGCGGACCATCGGCGGGGCGCGTCATCACCGGCTTGCCTTCCACGACGGGCGCGAAAGCGGGGTCGGGCATCGTCGTCGCATCGCCCGACAAGCGGCGGACGGCGGCACCGCTCGCCAGATCGACGACGATGATCGCGCCGGGGCCGGTCACCGAACTGTCGGTGATATAAGCGACGCCTGCGATCCCCTGGCGCAGATCGAAGCGCACGTCGTTGAGGTAGGTCGTCGGCAGCACGACGTCGGGGCCGAGCACGATCGTCTGCACGACGCGGTCGCGTGCGAGATCGACCGCGACGAGCTTGGCGCCGCCTGCGAGCGGCGCCGCGAAATTGGGGGCGGCGGTGTCGAGGATCCACAAGCGGTTCGCGCTGTCGGCGACGACGCTTTGCACGCTGATCAGCGTTTCGCCTGGGCGCGCGGGATCGGGCTGGTTGATCGCCTGGTCGGGATAGGCGGTGACGACACCGTTCTTGAGCTCGCCGACGGTGAAGCGCGGATTGTCACCCCACTGCGGATAGTTGACAAAGATCCGGCCGTTCGCCGCGACGGTGACGCCCGTCGGCATCGCATCGCCGAAGGTCGCGACGCGTTCGACCGGCGACGGGGATGGCGACGGGGACGGGCGCCGCGCGAAGGCGCCGATCGCCGCGGTCGCGACGAGCGTGATCGCGCTGGCGCGCAGCGCAGTGCGGAGCAGGGAACGGCGCGTCATGGCGCGACCTGCTTGACCGGGCGGACGAGGATTTCCTCGACCAGCACCCGCGGCGGCTGCGCGAAGGCGTAGACCAGCGCCTGCGCGATATCCTCGGCCTGGAGCGCGTCGAGCGATTCGCGGCGCTCGCGCATCGTTTCCTCGGGGACGTTGTGGCCCCATTCGGTCCACACCGCGCCGGGTTCGATCAGCGAGACGCGAATGCCCGCATTGCCGACTTCCTTGCGCAGCGCATCGGCAAAGCCGACCACCGCGAACTTGGTGGCGTTGTAGACCGACCAGCCGGCGATCCCGTACCGCCCGCCGACGCTCGACACGATCGAGACCATCGCGCCCGCGCGGCCGTGCATCAGCGGCAAGGCGGCGTGGGTGCAGTTGAGCACGCCGTAGAGATTGGCGTCGATCTGCGTTTTCCAGTCGTCGGGCTTGCTGTCGGCGAACGCGCCGTTGACGCCCATGCCGGCATTGTTGAACAGCAAGTCGATCCCGCCGAAGCGCGTCTTGACCGCGGCGACCATCGCCTGGACCGCCGCCAGATCGGCGACGTCGGTTTCGATCGCCATGGCGCTCTCGCCGATCTCTGCGGCGATCGCGTCGATCCGGTCCTTGCGCCGCGCGACGAGCACGACGTGGGCGCCTTCCTTGGCGAGCAGGCGCGCGGTCGCCTCGCCGATCCCGCTCGAGGCGCCGGTGATGACCGCGACCTTCCCGGTCAGATCCTGCATGTTCATCGCGTCACTCCTTCGCGCCATGGCCGCGGCGGCCAGCGTGTCGGTGTAACACGCCGGCGCTGTGGAAGTTGCGCGAGGGACGGCGTCGGAACGCCGCGAACAGCGTCAATCAGACTTGATGGTGGTGTGATCGGAAGGACTAAGCTGCATCGCGATGGGGCATGGTCCAGATGGCTGCATCGCGGCCGCGCGGTTGATCTCGAAGCGATCGCGGTGGCCGAGCAGCATCGTCTCGATCGCGGTAAAGCGCGCGTTACGGTTGCTTGCCTGTCCCGGTGCGGCGGCATCGGTCGCGACGAAGCGACTGCCCCACGCGTCGGCGAGGGCAAGCGCTTGCTCGACCTGGAACGACGGATCGCTGATGACGATCGAGGGAAAGGGCAGGCAGCAGGCAGGGCCGTTCTGCATCGCCGCCGCGGCCGCAATCTGATCGAAACCGACGTGCAACGGCGTGTGGAACAGCGCGCCGCTGATCGCCCGCAAATAGCTGCGCGGCGAAAGCTGCGCCCACCACGCCACCGCGCGACACGCGATGCCATGCGCCAGGATGACGACGGGGGCCTCGTGCCGCGCAAACACGGCGTCGAGGTGGAGCGCCCAGCGTCCATTGTGGAATTTCGAGAGATCAAGCTCGATCCGGGCTGGCAACGCCGGGGCGGCCGAATCGCCTTTCGCCGTCACTACGATCGGGACGGGACGCTCGGTCGGCGACTCGAATGCAAGCGTCATGACGGCTCTCCTCTTGCAGAAGCGCAGTCCGGTGCGACGATCTCAGCGCGCCGACTCGGAACACGCCCCCTGCACGCGAGGGTATGCGCATCGCCTAAACCGGCAAGAGCGGAAGCGCTGGAAGGCGTCTGGCGAGCGCCCAGCCGAGCGACGAGCGGTGCACCCGGATCGAGCGGCATGCACGACCGGATAGCCAGCGGTGATCGCGTCGACTGGGCCGCGAACGGGCTTTAGCGGCTAGATCGCGACGAGCGCGTCGATCGCGCCTTGCAGGATGTACGCAGCGGCCATCTTGTCGACGAGCTCGGCACGCTTGGCGCGGCTCGCGTCCTGCTCAATCAGCGTGCGCGTAACCGCGACGGTCGACCAGCGCTCGTCCTGCAGGAAGATCGGCAGGTCGAGATCGGCCATGTTGCGCGCGAACGCCCGGCTCGACTGGCTGCGCGGGCTCTCGCTGCCGTCGTTCAGATTGAGCGGCAGGCCGATGACGATCCCCTTCACCTGCTGCGCCGCGATCATCTCGGCGAGCGCGAGCTTGTCCTTCTGGAACTTGGTGCGGCGGATCAGCAGGGCGGGCGAGGCGAAGCTCCACCCGGCGTCGCACAAGGCGGTGCCGATCGTCTTGGTGCCGACGTCGAGCCCGATCAGCCGACCACCAGCGGGAAGCGCGGCACGGAATTCGGTGCGATCGGTCGTGATCATTTCGCGAAGACCGCCAGCCGTCGTGCCGCATCGGCGCGGACGTTCGCCCAGAACAGGCTGTAGTCGTAGACGTGGTAATTGTTGCCCGGCAGTACGTAGCCGCCGAGCTTGGGCGGATCGCCGATCAGCAGGAGCCCGCGCGAATCGCAGCGCGCCGGAACCTGGCCCGCGACGATCGTCGCGCTCGAGAGATCGGCCGAGGGAACGAGCGTGCCGAGATTGGCGGTTGCGGGTGCGGTCGCATCGGGGGTTCCGGTCAGCGGATTGGTGCAGATCATCGGCGTGCCGCGGCGCGGCGTGCCATCGCTGCCGCGGCTGGCGTTGTAGGTGTCGAGCACCAGCGACGGCTCGGCGGGTTCGGCGAAGCTCTCCCACGACTGGATGCAGCCGCCCTGATCTGCGCTGCGGCATTCGGGCAGGCCAAGCTTGGGCAGGTCGACGCTGCGCGACACTGGCCAGCCGACGACATAGGCGGCGACGATCCGCTTCTGCAGCGGCGTGCCAGCGATCTTCTCGCGCAGCAGCCGCAGCAGGTGCAGCGCGCCCTGGCTGTGGCCGGCGAGGATGATCGGCCGGTCGCCCGCTTGCGCCACGAACGCGTCGAATGCCGCCGCGACGTCACCATAAGCGAGGTCGAGCGCCTTGGCGGCATTATCTTGCGTCGTCAGGAACGCACCGAAGGTCGCCTGGCGATAGCGCGGCGCCCAGATCGCGCCGACGGCGTTGAACGCGCTGGCCTGGCCGCGCAGGAACAGCTCGGCGCGGGCATTGGCCTCGGCATCGTCGAGCGGCGCGTTCCAGCGCGATCGGTTGAGGAACGAGGTCGGGTGGATGAAGAACACCGCCGCGCGCGTGTCGTTGGCGGGCGCGTAGCCGGGCGGAAGCCATAGCGCCGGATTGCCCGGCTTGTCGGGGCGCGCGAGCCACATCTCGGCGCGGCGGTACGCAGCAGCGGGCTGGCGCGGCTCGGCGATGAAGGCGGCGCGCGGAATCATCGCCAGCTTGATCAGCTCGGTGCCCCAGATTGCATAGGCAAACGCACCCGCGATCACGATCACGATCAGCACGGTGAAGATGTAGAGAAACTTGCGCGCCAAACCGGTCGACCTCCCACGGCATGGCGCGGCGGTGCCCATGCAAGCGTGCTGCGGTTTTCCGTGCCGCAGGATCGCCGCGCTTGCAATCGCCTTGGTGCTGGCGTTGGTGTGGGCATGGCGCGGGGGAGCGATGCGATGAACGAAAGTCCGGGATTCGAACGCGATACCCATGGCTGGCCGTTGCGGCCGATGCTGCTCGCCGTGGTCGGCGCGCTCGCCGCGCTCGCGGTGCAGCAGCTGCTCGACCGCAGCCCCCACTTTCCCGTGATCGACCCGGCGGCGTGGCGAATCGCGCTGACCACCGCGATCGGTACGGGGGCGGTGACCTTTGGCTTCGCACTCGAGCGGCGGCGCTGGTGGTGGGCGGCGGCCTTCGGGATCGGCATCGGGGCGGTCGCGGGCCTGATCGTCTATTGGAACGGTGGCGGCTGGGGCGCGTGGTACAGCTGGCGCGGCGCGAGTCTGTTCATCGCGATCGCGATCGCCGTGCCGCTGTTCCAGACCGCGCGCGATCACGCTGCGGTGCGCTTTCCCCTATGCCAACGTGCATGGCGACGCATGGACCAACGTCGTGCTGTGGTGTGCCTGCTGGCTGTTCACTGGCGTCGCATTCGCGCTGGCATGGCTGCTCGCCGCGCTGTTCGACTTGATCGGCGTGCATGTGCTGCGCGACCTGCTGCGCCACGAATGGTTCACCGCGCTGCTGGCGGGCGCGAGCTTTGGCGGATCGCTCGGGTTGCTGCGCGAGCGCGACGACGTGCTGCGGCTGCTCCAGCGCGTGGTGACCGCGGTGCTAGAGGTGCTCGCGCCAGTGCTCGGCGCGGGGCTGCTGGTGTTTCTGCTCGCGCTGCCCTTCACCGGGCTCGACGCACTGTGGGAGGCGACCAAGTCGACCACGCCGATCCTGCTCAGCTGCGTGATCGGCGCGCTGATCCTCGCCAATGCGGTGGTCGGCAACGGCGCGGGCGAGGAAGCGACCCACCCGGTGCTGCGCTTCGGCGCGATCGCGCTGGCGCTTGCGGTGCTGCCGCTGGCGGTGATCGCTGCGATCGCGACGGGATTGCGGATCGCGCAATACGGCCTGACGCCCAACCGGCTGTGGGCAGCCGTGTTCGTGGGGTTCGCGAACCTTTACGGCGTTGCCTATCTCGTCGCGGTGCTGCGCGGGCGGTTGGCGTGGAGCCGTTATGTGCGGCCGAGCAATTTGCGGATCGCGTTCGTCGTCGCCGGTGTCGGGCTGCTGCTCGCCACGCCGCTGGCGAGCTTCAACGCGCTCGCGACGCTCGACCAGGTCGCGCGGCTCGAATCGGGGCGGGTTGCGCCCGCGAAGTTCGACTGGGCGGCGCTGGCGTTCGATTTCGGTGATCCTGGCAAGGCGGCACTGCGGCGGCTCGCCCGCTCGGCGATCCCGGGTATCGCGGCGCGCGCGAAGGACGTCGCGACCAAGACCAACCGCTGGGACGTGGCGAGTGTCGACCGCGCACAGGCCGACGCCGATATGCTCGTCAAACGGCTGCGCGTGGTGCCCGTGGCGGTGGCCGTGCCATTCGCACTGCGCAAGGTGCTGACCGACTGGCAGGGCTGCAGCACCGATGTCAAAGACCGCTGCACCTTGCTCTATGCTCCGGGTGCCGACGAAGCAGTTGCGATCTCAAGGTTTTGCGTCGATCAGCTAACGACGCCTCGGAAGGTCGAGACCTCCGGCCGCGATCCTGCATTCGCATTCCAGTCGGCTTGCGGCCCCACACACTATCGGCGCACCGGCGAGAGCTGGACGCGGCTCGACACAAATATGCGCGCGCCGTTGAGTGCGCCCGAGCGCGCCGCGCTCAAGGCGGGCGATGCCGCGGGCAAGGTCGAGATCCGCGCCGTTCCCGCGCGCCGCGTGTTCGTCGGGGGCATTCCGCTCGGCGATCCGTTCGAATAGGTTGCGCTAGGCTCGGGCGCTCTGCTAGCCGCAGGCCATGCCAGTCACCATTGCCACCGTCAGCAAGATCGCGAGCCTCGCCCGCATCTCCATCACCGAGGAAGATGCCGTGCGCATCGCGCCCGAGCTCGAAAACATCATGGGTTGGATCGAGCAATTAAGCGAGGTCGACACGGCCGGCGTCGCGCCGATGACCGCGGTGATCCCCAACCACCTCCGGCTGCGCGACGACGTCGTCAACGCCGACCCGCTGACCGGCGGCGGCATCCGCGATGCCGTGCTGGCCAATGCTCCCCAGGCCGAGCACGGCTTCTTCACCGTGCCCAAGGTGATCGAATGATCCGCGCCATCGTCGCCCCGGCGCAGGCCGGGGCCGCCGCGTTCGTCGCGAGCGGCCTGCACCACAACGAAGCGGCCCCGGCCTATGCCGGGGCGACGGGAATGACCGTATGACTGACCTCACCGATCTCGGCGTAGCCGCCATCCGCGACGGCGTCCGCGCCGGCACCTTCTCCGCGCGCGAAGTCGCCGAGGGGTTCATCGCCAACGTCTCGAAGGCCAAGGCGCTCAATGCGTTCCTGGTCGAAACCCCCGACCACGCGCTCGCCGCCGCCGATGCCGCCGATACGGCACGCGCTGCGGGCGAGACGCTCAAGCCGCTCGCCGGCGTGCCGATCGGGATGAAGGATCTGTTCTGCACCAAGGGCGTGCCGACCACCGCGGCGAGCTTGATCCTCGAAGGCTTCGTGCCGCCGTACGAATCAACGGTGTCGGCCAATTTGTGGGATGCTGGCGCGGGCATGCTCGGCAAGCTCAACATGGACCAGTTCGCGATGGGCTCGTCGAACGAGACCAGCGCATTCGGCAACGTGATTTCGCCGTGGCGGCGCTCGGACGGCGGCAATGCGCCGCTCGCGCCCGGCGGGTCGTCGGGCGGCAGTTCGACGGCGGTCGCAGCGCGGCTGTGCCCGGCGGCAACCGGCACCGATACCGGCGGATCGATCCGCCAGCCCGCCGCCTTCACCGGCATCAGCGGCATCAAGCCGACCTATGGCCGCTGCTCGCGCTGGGGGACGATCGCGTTCGCCTCGTCGCTCGACCAGGCCGGGCCGATGGCGCGAGACGTCCGCGACTGCGCGATCCTGCTCGAGGCGATGAGCGGGTTCGACGCGAAGGACGCGACTTCGCTCGATCTGCCGGTGCCCGCGTGGGAAGCCGGATTGTCGGGTGATCTCAAGGGCAAGCGGATCGGTATTCCCAAGGAATATCGCGTCGACAATATGCCCGCCGAGATCGACGCGCTGTGGCAGCAGGGGATCGACTGGCTCAAGGACGCCGGCGCCGAGATCGTCGAGGTCTCGCTGCCGCACACCAAATATGCGCTGCCGGCCTATTACATCATCGCGCCGGCCGAAGCCTCGTCCAACCTCGCGCGCTATGACGGCGTGCGCTACGGCCTGCGCGATCTGCCCGAGGGGGCAGGGCTGCAGGACATGTACGCCGCGACGCGCGCCGACGGGTTCGGCGATGAGGTCAAGCGCCGTATCATGATCGGGACATATGTCCTGTCGGCAGGGTTTTACGACGCGTACTTCACACAGGCATCTAAGGTCCGCACCCTGATCGCGCGTGATTTCGAGCTGGCCTGGGCAAAGTGCGACCTGCTGCTGACCCCGACGGCGCCGTCCTCGGCGTTCGCGCTGGGGGAGAAGTCGGCCGATCCGATCGCGATGTATTTGAACGACGTCTTCACCGTGCCGTCCTCGCTCGCGGGTTTGCCGGCGATGTCGGTGCCGGGTGGCCTCGACGGCGCCGGGCTGCCGCTCGGCCTGCAGATCATCGGCAAGCCGCTCGACGAGCAAGGCGTGCTCAATGCCGGGCTGGCGCTCGAGCAGCGCGCCGGGTTCACCGCGCGGGCCGAGGCGTGGTGGTGATCGCGCTCTCCTTCACTTCGGGCAAAGAAGGGCAGGGCGTCGACACGCTCAGCCCGAACGGAATTTAGGTCATGACTGACACCAAATACACGATCCGCGGCGAAACCGGCGACTGGGAGGTCGTGGTCGGCCTCGAAGTCCATGCGCAGGTGACCTCGAACGCCAAGCTCTTCTCGGGCGCGGCGACCGCGTTCGGCGCCGAGCCCAACACGCAGGTGTCGCTGGTCGACGCCGCGATGCCCGGCATGCTCCCCGTTCCCAACCGCGAGTGCATCCGCCAGGCGGTCCGCACCGGAATGGCGATCGACGCGCAGATCAACACATGGTCGCGCTTCGACCGCAAGAACTACTTCTATGCCGATCTGCCGCAGGGGTATCAGATCAGCCAGCTCTACCACCCGATCGTCGGCGAGGGCGCGATCGACATCAGCCTCGACGACAAGAACCCCGATGCCGCGGGCAAGCGCATCGGCGTCGAGCGGATCCATGTCGAGCAGGATGCGGGCAAGCTGATGCACGACCAGCATCCGACGCGCTCCTACGTCGATCTCAATCGCTCGGGCGTCGCGCTGATGGAGATCGTGTCGAAGCCCGACATGGCTTCTCCCGCCGAAGCAGGGGCTTATCTCCGCAAGCTCAGATCGATTCTGCGCTATGTCGGGTCGTGCGACGGCAACATGGAAGAGGGCTCGATGCGCGCCGACGTCAATGTCAGCGTCCGCAAGGCGGGTGACGAGCTCGGCACGCGCACCGAGACCAAGAACGTCAACTCGGTTCGTTTCGTGATGGCGGTGGTCGAGCAGGAGGCCAAGCGCCAGATCGACGTGCTCGAAAGCGGTGGCCGGATCATCCAGGAAACGCGGCTCTACGATCCCGACCGCAACGAGACGCGCTCGATGCGCTCGAAGGAAGACGCGCACGATTATCGCTATTTCCCCGATCCCGATTTGCTCCCGCTCGAACTCGACGACGCGTTCCTCGAAGAATGCCGCGCGTCGCTCCCCGAGCTGCCCGACACCAAGCGCCGCCGCTACGAGGCGCTCGGCATCACGCCTTACGCCGCCGCGGTAATGACCGCCGAGGTCGAGGCGGCGCGCTGGTTCGACGCGTTGCTCGACACGGGCGTGGCGCCGGTTGCTGCGGCGAACTGGACGACGTCGGAGCTGTTCGGCGCGCTTAACCGCACCGGCCGCGACATCGAGAATTCGCCCGTCAGCCCCGATCAGGCCGCCGAACTGCTCGGCCTGATCGCCGATGGCACGCTGTCGGGGACGCTCGCCAAGCAGGTGTTCGAGATCATGCTCGAGACCGGGCAGGGCGCTGCCGAAATCGTCGAGGAGCGCGGGCTCAAGCAGACCAGCGACACCGGCGAGATCGAGCGCGTCATCGCCGAGGTGATGGCGGCGAACGAAGACAAGGTCGCCGATTATCGTGGCGGCAAGGACAAGCTGTTCGGCTTCTTCGTCGGCCAGACGATGAAGGCGATGGGCGGCAAGGCCAATCCCGGCGTCGTCAACGACGTGTTGAAGAAAATGCTGGGGTAAAGAAACGCGGGCGCCCGGCCAACCGGGCGCCCTGGCTGTGGGTATTCAGCCTTTCTTTGCGGTCATCGCCTTGCGCGCGTTGTTGGCATATTCCTCGAAATTCTTGTCGAACACCGAAACCAGCTCATTGAGCGCGGCAGTCGCGTCCTCGCCTTCCTTGGCGGGAAATAGCTTCAAACCATTGCCACCCCAGGCTTTATATTCGTAATCGATCGTCTGGTCGTTGCCGAAGTCGCGCAGCATGAACAGCGTGCGCAGCGACCGGCCGTAGATCGCCGCCTTCTGATAGAAGACATCGGCGACGATCAGCTCGGAATAGCAGGCCGCGGTCGAATCCGACCGACGCGTCTTGACCTTGTTCATCGTCTTGCGCTCGAGCGGTGTTTCGTGGCGCACGATGACGGTGCCGGGCTGACGGTTGAGCAGATCGGTCAATTTGAGCGACTGCAGCGCGTCGAGCTGCGACGGACTATCGAGCGCGCTTGCCATCTGGGCTTTGTTGCTAGCGTCCTTCCCGCTGTGAAGTGCGGCATCGAGCAGACCGCCGCCGAGCAATCCGGTCGTCATCGAGTTCATCCGTTCGGCCGGCCAGATGTGAAGTTCGCACGGCGCTGCCTGAGCGCTGGCGATGCCTCCGATCGCACAGGCGACTGTAGCGAAAGCGGCTCCCAGGACGCGATGGACTGCGTTGGTCATTATAGTCTCCCCCTTTGGTTTCGGCCCCTTTCCCAGGGGTCGTCATGGACGGCCTTATTTAATGTGACGCTTTGGTCTTGGATGGCTTTGCCAAGGCGCTTGCGAAAAGCGCGACATCGCGGGTGAAGGCCGCGCGCAGTTCGGCGGCGGCGGCGACCATGTCGGTTGTGGGCGTCGGCGGAAGCAAAGTCAGTTTGGTCTTGGTCCAGGTGCTGAAGACCCGACGTGGTGCGGGCTCGGTCGTGAAGTCGCGGTAGCGGAAAAGGATCTTGAGGTAACTCCCGTCGACGATGTCTTGCTGGAAGAAGACACTGTCGACGATAAATTCCGCATAACAGGGCGCCGACGAGGGCGCGATGCGCGCGACGCTTGTCCGCATGAGGCGACTCGACAACGCCTCCTCGTGGACGATTGGCTGATACTTTGCCAAGTTAAGTTGATCGCGCAAAGCAGCACTTCGCAGCAGTTCGACCTGATTGGCGGTGTCGATGGGTTCGACCGCCAAGGCGGGATATCCGTCTCGCCCGGTGACTGCACCGTTGACGATGCCTCCGTGGAACACGCCACTGTAAACAGAATTAAGGCCCGCGCCTGGCCAGATATGGAGTTCGCAGGCTCCATCCGATGACGACGACTGTGCAGCGGCGGGAAAGCACGCGATAAAAGCGGCTGCAAGACCTATCGAAACCTTGAATACCACCGTATCCCCCCGGACATGTCCGGGGGGAATTAGACGGATATTCAGACCGTTGCAACGGGAGCTGATTTACTGCGCGTCGTCGTCCTGGTTTTTCACCACGCCGCCAGTTCCGCCGACGCCGTCTTCCATGCCCGGAGACGTAAAGGCATC
Source organism: Sphingomonas sp. 10B4 (assembly GCF_035019905.1). Classification (NCBI taxonomy): domain Bacteria; kingdom Pseudomonadati; phylum Pseudomonadota; class Alphaproteobacteria; order Sphingomonadales; family Sphingomonadaceae; genus Sphingomonas; species Sphingomonas sp. 10B4. The sequence continues at coordinate 27,880 of NZ_JASJVC010000030.1, forward strand.
GGGCTCGCGCCCGCCTTCGCCGCGCTCGACCGCGTCCTTGCGCGCTTCGACTGCTTGTTCGATGTCGCTGCGGGCGTCGGTGTCGTTCTCGGGCAGGCTGTCGGGATGCGGATCGCTCATGCGAAATCTCCCGTCATGCCGGTGTCGGTCGGCGCGATCGGCGCACCGCCGGGGTCGCCGGCGGGATCGGGCACGACCACGTCGGGCGTCGGGCTCGGCAGTTCGGTCGGCATCGAATCGGGCTGGCCGGGTTCGCTCGGGATCGGCAGTTCGGTTGGGGGCGTGCTGGCCATAACGTCTCTCCTCTTACGCTGCATCAACGCGCCATCATCCTAGCGGTTGCGTGGCGATGCGGCATCGGGTGTTTGCCCGCTTGCCCCCGGGCGCATGGCTGGTATAGACGCCCCCCACACCGGCGGTGTCCTTGCGGGCGTGGCGGAACTGGTAGACGCAGCAGGTTTAGGTCCTGCCATCGAAAGATGTGGGGGTTCGAGTCCCTTCGCCCGCACCAGTCTCTCATGCGTTTGTGCATGGGGACTGCGACACACTATCCCTGAACTCCTTATCCATTGGGCGTGAGATCTGAAATGCAGACTGTCGAGACGTTGAACGAAGGCCTCAAGCGCGCCTACACGCTGACGATCACCGCGAAGGATATCGATTCGCGTGTCGATGCCGAACTGAAGCGCGTCGCGCCGACGGTGAAGATGCCCGGCTTCCGCCCCGGCAAGGTGCCCGCGAACCTGGTGCGCAAGATGCACGGCGACGCGCTGATGCAGGACGCGCTCAACAGCTCGATCCAGCAGGGCATCCAGGAGCTGATCGCCGAGCAGAAGCTGCGCCCCGCGCTGCAGCCCTCGGTCGAGCTCGCCGAAGGTTTCAAGCTCGGTGACGATGCGCAGATCACCGTCACGCTCGAAGTGCTCCCCGACGTGCCGACCCCGGCGATCGACGCGCTCAAGCTCGAGCGCCTCACCGTTCCTGCCGACGACGCGACGGTCCAGGCACAGCTCCAGAAGTTCGCCGACCAGCAGAAGAAGTGGGACGACGCAGCCGAGGGCCACGAAGCGCAGATGGGCGACCTGGTCGTCATGGACTTCGTCGGCAAGGTCGGCGACGTGGCGTTCGAGGGTGGCACCGGCAGCGACATGTCGGTCGAGCTCGGCACCGGCCGTCTGATCCCCGGCTTCGAGGAGCAGGTCGTGGGCGTTAAGGTCGGCGACGAGCGCCAGATCACCGTGACCTTCCCCGAGGATTATCAGGCCAAGGAACTCGCCGGCAAGCCCGCGACCTTCGACCTCAGCATCACCGCGGTGAAGACCGCCGGCGAAAGCGTGATCGACGACAGCCTCGCGACCTCGCTCGGGCTCGAGAGCCTCGAGCAGCTCACCGGTCTCCTGAAGGGCCAGATCGAGCAGGAGCTCAACGGCCTGACGCGCACCCACATGAAGCGCAAGCTGCTCGACCAGCTCGCCGAAGGCCATGATTTCGAAGTGCCGCCGTCGATGGTCGAAGCCGAATTCGACCAGATCTGGCAGCAGCTCCAGCACGAAGCGACGCACGAGGAAGATCCCGCGGCAGCACTCGCCGAGATGGAGTCCGAGCGCGACGATTACCGCAAGATCGCCGAGCGCCGCGTGCGCCTTGGCCTCCTCCTGTCGGAAATCGGCCAGGCCAATGGCGTCGAAGTCAGCCAGCAGGAAATGAACCGCCTGATCGCGCAGGCCGCGCAGAACTATAACAACGAAGACCGCCAGCGCTTCCTGCAGTACATCCAGCAGGAGCCGATGGCGGCAGCGCAGCTGCGCGCGCCGCTGTACGAGGACAAGGTCGTCGACTTCCTGTTCGAGAAGGCCGAGATTTCGGACCGCGAAGTGACGCGCGAAGAGCTCGAAGCGGCGATCGAGAGCGAAGAAGGCTTCTCGAGCGGCACGCACACCCACGATCACGACAACCACAAGCCCAAGGCAAAGAAGGCGGCTGCTAAGAAGGCGAAGCCCGCTGCCGACGACGCCAAGGAAATGGAAGCGGCTGACGTCGAGCCGGCAGCCGCTGGCGACGATCTTGTCGAAGCCGAGCCGGTGAAGAAGGCCGCGACCAAGAAGGCGCCCGCCAAGAACGCCGCCGCTGCTGCCGACGCTGAGGCCGAGGCTGTTCCGGCTGAGGAGGCTGCTGCCCCCGTAAAGAAGCCGGCTGCCAAGAAGAAGGCTGCTGCCGACAAGGCCGAATAAGGCGCACACCCGCCCGCTCGACTCCATCATCCGTCACCCCGGCCCTGTGCCGGGGTCCACCTCGCCCCGGACGATACGTCGAGCGGCATGGTGGACCCCGGCACGAGGCCGGGGTGATGGCGTTGTAAGGTCTGGGCCGGCGGCGGCAAACGCAGACGCCACGCCGCACACCACAAAACAGTCGAACCCGTCACGATAACGCCCTAAGGCTCGGCCATGACATCCCGTATCGCCGTCCTGCTGCCGTGCTACAACGAGAGCACCGCCATCGCGCAGACCGTTGCGGCGTTCCGCGCCGCGCTCCCCGATGCGACCATCTACGTCTATGACAACAACAGCCGTGACGACACCGTCGCCGTGGCGCGCGCGGCGGGCGCCGTCGTTCGCACCGAGCGGATGCAGGGCAAGGGCAATGTCGTCCGCCGCATGTTCGCCGACGTCGATGCCGACATCTACGTCATGGCCGATGGCGATGCGACCTATGACGCGACCGCCGCGCCGGCGTTGGTCGCGCGGCTGCTCGACGAGCAGCTCGACATGGTCGTCGGCAGCCGCGTGACGCAGGTCACCGCTGCGTATCGTCGCGGGCACGTGCTCGGCAACAAGGCGATGACGGGGATGCTCGCGCAGCTCTTCGGGCGCAGTTTCACCGATATCTTCTCGGGGTACCGCGTCTTCTCACGGCGCTTCGTCAAGAGCTTCCCGGTGCTTTCGGCCGGGTTCGAGATCGAGACCGAGATCAGCGTCCATGCGCTCGAACTCAAGATGCCGACGGGCGAGATCGAGACCGCCTATTTCGCGCGGCCCGAAGGGTCCGAATCGAAGCTCAGCACGTATCGCGATGGCTTCCGCATCGCACGCACGATCATCACGCTCTACCGGATCGAGCGGCCGCTGCTGTTCTTCGGCGCGATCGCAGCCCTGCTGTCGCTCGCCGTGCTCGCGCTCGGGATCCCGCTGATCGTGACCTATATGCACACGCACCTCGTGCCACGGCTGCCGACCGCTGTGCTGGTCGTCGGCCTCGCGATCCTCGCCGCGCTCAACGTCTTTACCGGGTTGATCCTCGACACGGTGGTCCGCGGCCGGCGCGAAGTGCGGCGGCTTGCTTATCTCAGCCACCGCGCTCCCGGTGGCGATGACCGTCGCTCGGACGCCGTCGGGGCTTGAACTCGTTTCGTGCAGCGCCGATGTATGCGGTTCTAGGGGCATAAAGGACTAAAAGGCTCATCATGCGCAATCCGTTCGACACCGGCGACTTTCTGGCCCCCATCAATGACGGCCTCGTTCCGATCGTCATCGAGCAATCCAACCGCGGCGAGCGCAGCTTCGATATTTATTCGCGACTGCTGCGCGAACGCATCATTTTCGTGACCGGCGGCGTTGAGGACCATATGGCCTCGGTCATCTCGGCACAGCTGCTCTTCCTGGAGTCGGAGAACCCCAAGAAGGACATCTTCATGTACATCAACTCGCCGGGCGGCGTCGTCACGGCGGGCATGGCGATCCATGACACCATGCAGTACATCCGTCCGCGCGTCGGCACGGTCTGCATGGGCCAGGCCGCCTCGATGGGCTCGTTCCTGCTCGCCGCCGGTGAGCCGGGCATGCGTGTCGCGCTGACCAATGCGCGGATCATGATCCACCAGCCTTCGGGTGGTGCGCAGGGCATGGCGTCGGACATCCAGATCCAGGCCAAGGAAATCCAGCGCATCAAGAACCGGATGAATGCGCTCTACGCGCAGTATACCGGCAAGCCGCTCGAGGAGATCGAGCGCGCGATGGATCGCGATACTTTCCTCGAGGCACACGAAGCCAAGGATTTCGGCCTGGTCGACCAGGTGTTCGACAAGCGTCCGGCACTGCCCGACGATTCGAGCACGCCGCCTGCGCTGACCTCGGCGTAAGCTTGCCGGTTAAGGTTCTGTTGGGCACCGGGGCGTCATACGTACGTCCCGGTGCTGACATCACCGGGTATTTTGGTGATTGTCGGATTGCGCGAGGACGGTCTAGGATACACGTTCCGCATATGCGCGCCTGGTGGCGCCAAGGATGGTTAGAATGACGAAGCTCAGCGGCGGCGATTCGAAGAGCACGCTTTATTGCTCCTTCTGCGGCAAGTCGCAGCATGAAGTCCGCAAGCTCATTGCCGGACCGACGGTGTTCATCTGCGATGAATGCGTCGAACTGTGCAACGACATCATCCGCGAGGAGACCAAGTCGGCGCTCGTCTCGAAGAAGGATGGCGGCGTGCCCACGCCGCAGGAAATCTGCGACGTGCTCGACGATTATGTGATCGGCCAGAAGCGCGCCAAGCGTGTGCTCTCGGTGGCGGTGCACAACCATTACAAGCGTCTCAACCACGGCCAGAAGGGCGCCGATGTCGAGCTCGCCAAGTCGAACATCCTGCTCGTCGGGCCGACCGGCTGCGGCAAGACGCTGCTCGCCCAGACGCTCGCGCGCATCCTCGACGTGCCCTTCACGATGGCCGATGCGACGACGCTGACCGAAGCCGGTTACGTCGGCGAGGACGTCGAGAACATCATCCTCAAGCTGCTTCAGGCCTCGGACTACAATGTCGAGCGGGCGCAGCGCGGGATCGTCTATATCGACGAGATCGACAAGATCAGCCGCAAGGCCGAAAACCCGTCGATCACGCGCGACGTCAGTGGCGAGGGCGTCCAGCAGGCGCTGCTCAAGCTGATGGAAGGTACGACGGCGTCGGTGCCGCCGCAGGGCGGTCGGAAGCATCCGCAGCAGGAGTTCCTGCAGGTCGACACGACCAACATCCTTTTCATCTGCGGCGGCGCGTTCAACGGCCTCGAGAAGATCATCGGCGATCGTCTGCAGGGCAAGTCGATCGGCTTTGGGGCCTATGTCGCCAGCCCTGAGGAACGCCGCACCGGCGAGACGCTCAAGGCAGTCGAGCCCGAGGATCTGCTCAAGTTCGGGCTCATCCCAGAGTTCGTCGGCCGTCTGCCGGTGATCGCGACGCTCGAGGATCTCGACGTGCCGGCGCTGGTGACGATCCTGACCGAGCCGAAGAACGCGCTGGTCAAGCAGTATCAGAAGCTGTTCGACATGGAGGCGGTCAAGCTCGGCTTCACTGACGAAGCGCTCGTCTCGGTCGCCAAGAAGGCGATCGACCGCAAGACCGGTGCGCGCGGGCTGCGCTCGATCCTCGAGGGGATCCTGCTCGACACGATGTTCGACTTGCCCGGTATGGACAGCGTCGAGGAAGTGATGATCGACAAGGACGTGATCGAGGGCCGCAAGGAGCCGATCCGCGTCTACGGCAAGAAGGAAAAGGCCGGCGCGGGCGCGGCCTAATCTGGTCAGCCCCTGTCCCGTTCGCGGGGCAGGGCGCTGCGTGCGCGGAGGCGTCCGATGACGCCTTCGCGCGGGTCCGTCGTGCGTCCCGACCGGAACGCTGACCCTGTCGCGGGTGTCCGGGTTGCCGGCACCGCCGATCGTGACCGTATCGTCGCGCTGCTCGCGCGCGCTTTCGCCGATGATCCGGCGATGGCCTATATCTTTCCCGATCCTGCTGACCGTGCGCTCCGGCTGCCGCGGCTGTTTGGCGTGCTGTTCGATTCCGATGCGTCCAGCGGCATCCGGCTGGTGACCGCTGGCGGCGAGGCGGCGACGCTGTGGCGTGCGCCGGGGGCAAACGTCTGACAGCATGCTCACGATGCTGCTCCACGCCTGGCCGCTGTGGCGCGCGCTCGGCGGATCGATCGGCCGCGCGCTGGCGGTGTCGAACGCGATCTCGGCGCATTTCCCGCGCGAGGCCGCGTGGTATCTTCACATCGCAGGTTGCGATCCCGCGGCACAGGGCCGGGGCTTCGGCGCGGCCGCGGTGCGCGGCGGGCTCGATCGCCTCCTCGGGAGCGGACTCCCGGCCTATCTCGAAACCGCAACCGAGCGGAACCTCGCTTTCTACCGCGCGCTCGGCTTCGAGATCACCGCCGAATGGAGCGTGCCCAAGGGAGGCCCGCGCTTCTGGTCGATGCTGCGCCCAGCCAGTTCATAGGAGGCCCGGCACGAAGCGTTTGACCCGCGCGGCATAGGCATCGAACGCGGGCCCGAACGCCGCGCGCAGCACCACCTCTTCGTGCCGCACGCGCATCCATGTGCCGAGCGCGAAGAGCGGGATGCCGACGACAAGGCTCGCGGTGTGACCATAAGCGATCGCCATCGCGATCATCACGAACGCCAGCGAGACGTAGATCGGGTTGCGGATCAGCGCGAACGGCCCCGTTTCGACCAATTGCCCGTCGTCGCGCGTCCGCGCGACCAGCGCCCAGTTCCGCCCCATCGCGCGCGACGCCGAGTCGAACAGCCACGCCGCCGCGAGCATCAGCGCGAGCACGACGCCCGCCTCGATCAGCGCCTTGGCCGAAAGCGGATCGAGCGCGATGCGGATTCGGCCGAGCCCGGCGCTGCCGATCCCCAAGCCCTGCACGACGATCCACAGGATCGAGGCGTTGCGGCGTCCTGAATCGGGGCTGGCCGGGGCGCTCCGGCCACGCGCGCGCGCCAGCAGCAGCGCCGTCAGTCCCGCGAGTATGCCGATCGCAAACGCCGCGAGTCCGGGAAGCCCGACCGAGTCCAACGGGATGAAATTCATGGCCAAGCCCCCTTGCAACAGCGCTGTAGTATTCAGCTATGACACCGCGGTGTCAACTGGCCGGTTTGGCGGCCTTTGCCGCTGCGTCGCGCCACGCTTGATAGTCCTCGATCGCGATCGATCGGCGCAGCAGCTTGGCGTTCGGATCGATCACGAGGTGCGCCCCGCGCGGGACCGCGACGCTACCAAAGCCGCCCGCCATCGCAAGCCGCACGATCCGCTTGCCGATCTGCACATCGACCGGCATCGGGAACACCCCGCCGCCCGGCGCCTGCCAATGCAATGTCAGCCGGGTCGCGCTGCGTGTCTCGACCAATTCTGGCAGCGCCGCCTAGCGCAGATAGACGTCGAAGAACCAGCGATAGTCCTTGCCCGTCACGCGTTGCACGATCCGCTCATAGTCGGCGGTCGACGCGTAGCGCGGCGTGAAATTGCCCGGCCGCGGGTCGAGCCGGCCGTAGACGATCAGCCGCGTCACATCGCGAAACGCGCGGTCGCCGATCAGGGTCCGCAGGCTGTGGAGCATCCACGAGCCCTTGTAATAGATGTCCTGGCCGGGGCCGCCCTTGCTGATCTCGTACACCTCTTCCTCGGTGCGGATCTTGCCGGCGATGACGGGGCGGAGGTTGGCGATCTTGTTACGCTGGTCGGAGAGCATCGTCGCATAGCGCGCCTCGCCCTCGCGCCAGCGGCCGTAGAGCGGCTGCATATAGCTGCCATAGCCTTCGTGCAGCCAGTAATCGTCCCAATTGGCGGCGGTCAGCTGATTGCCGAAGAATTCGTGCGCGAATTCGTGCTGGAACAGCCAGTCGAAGCCTTCGGGCGCCTTGGCATAGCCATTACCGTAAGCGTTGATCGTCTGGTGCTCCATGCCCTTGTACGGCGTCTCGACCACGCCGAGCTTCTCGTCGCCGAACGGGTAGGGGCCGACTTCGCCCTCGAAGAAATCGAGCGTCGGCGCGAATTCGGCGAACAGCGCCTTGGCCTTGGCTTCTTCGCCGGGGAGATACCAATAGGCCATCGGGATCGTGTTGCCGTAGCGGCTCTTGTAGCTGCCCGAAATCTCCTCGAACGGCCCGACCGTCAGCGCGACGCCATAGGTGTTGGGGTGCTTGACGCGCCAGTTCCATGTCGTGCGCCCATCGGCGAGCGTGTCGACCCCGAGCAGCACGCCGTTCGACGGCGCCTTCAGGCCCTTGGGCACGGTGATGTGGAGCGTCACGAGGCCCGGCTCGCCGGTCGGAAAATCGAGGCACGGCCAGAACAGGTCGCACCCGGCGCCCTCTGCGGTGGTGCCGAACCACGGCGCGCCGCTCGGGGTCTTCGCCCAGACGACGCCGGGGTCCCACGGCGCGTTGACCGCGACGTGCGGCGTGCCGCCATAGGTCAGCTTGGCGGTGACGCGTCCGCCCGCCGCGACCATGCGTGGCAGCGTGATGACGAGTTGGCCCTCGGGATTGCGCCAAGCCGATGGCGCAAGCGGGGTGCCGTCGACGGATACCGCATCGACGGGCAGATTGCGGTCGAGATCGAGCACGAGCCGGGCGAGCGGCGCCTTGGCGGTGAAGCGCAGCGTCGCGACGCCGCGTAGCGTCTCGGTCTCGGGCAGCACTTCGAACGCGAGGTCGGCGGCGTCGAAGCCGAGCTTGGCCTGCTCGGCGTCGATCGGCCCGCCCGATTTCTGCGTCTGTGCGGTCAGCGGCGGCTCGCCCTTGGTCGGCAGCGCGGCGGCGGTCAGCGCGAGGCAGCTCGACAGGAGCGCGATACGAACAGGGATCATGCGGGGCTCAGTTCCACGGAAAAATCGGTGATCGTCAGGCGCAGCGACGGGCGGCCGTCCTGTAGCATCGTCGTGACGCGCGGGAAGCGGACGCCTTGCGCATTCACGCTGCCGGCAAAGCTGAAATGCTGGCGGATCGCGGGGGCGCCGGGTTCGGGTGCCGTCAGCACATAATCGGCCGCGGCGATCCGTCCGTCGCGATCGAGCGTCAGTGCGATCGGCGGATAGCCGTCGCGCGCGGCGTTGAGCCGGTTATAGCCCGCGGTGGAAACGAAGGCCGGGGCAAGCAGCAGATAGGCGAACGCGCCGAGCCGCTGGCGTTCGAAGCGTGCCTGCGCGGCGGCGAGCGTCGTCTGCGCGCCGTCCTGCACCAGAAAGGCGGTGTCGCGCTCGATCATCACGGTCCGCGCGGCGCTGCGCGTTTCGCTGACGAGCCAGCTGTCCGACCGCGACCGTGCGAACGGCTCGATCCGGCATTCGACGTGCAAGTCGACCGGGGTCTTGCCGAGCATCATCCGTGCCATGCCGCTCCACGTCAGCACGCGGACGCGCGCCAGCCGGTCTTGCCCGCCCGCAGCGATCATCGCGCGAGCCACCGCGTCGCCACCGTGCCCCGCAGCACCGATCGCCTGCGGCAGCGCTGCGATCGCGATCGTTCCGCCCAAAATCGCACGACGATTGATGGATCGGCAACTCCCCCCATATAAGGGGGCAAGCACGCGGCCTTGTCGCGATCTCGGAGTATCCATGACCCAAGCTTCTTCCACCCCGTCCACTCAGGCTTATCCCGTCCTGCCGCTGCGCGACATCGTTGTCTTCCCCAACATGATCGTGCCGCTGTTCGTCGGTCGCGACAAGTCGGTCGCAGCCCTGGAAGCCGCAATGGCCGCCGACAAGGAGATTTTCCTGGTCGCGCAGCTCGATCCGAGCGAGGACGACCCCGATCGCGACGATCTGTACGAGATCGGCGTCACTGCGGTCGTGCTGCAATTGCTCAAGCTGCCCGACGGCACCGTCCGCGTGCTGGTCGAGGGCAAGCGCCGCGCCGCGCTGACCTCGCTCGTCCAGAGCGACGGCTATCTGTCGGCCGAAGTCGAGATGCTCGAGGGGGATGCCGGGTTGGACGAGCTCGAAGCCGCGAGCACTGAGCTGGGCGACCGCGTTGGCGAGATCACGCCCGACGATCTCAGCCCCGATCTCAAGGCGCTGATGCGCTCGGTGATCGACCAGTTCGAGAATTACGCCAAGCTCAACCGCAAGCTGCCCGCCGAGACTGCCGTCCAGCTCGGCGAGATCGAGGATCCCTCGAAGCTCGCCGACGCGGTCGCCGCCAACATCCAGGTCAAGGTCAGCGACAAGCAGGCGCTGCTGATCGAGCGCGATCCGGCCAAGCGGCTCGAGATGGTGTTCGCGTTCATGGAGGGCGAGCTCGGCGTTCTGCAGGTCGAGAAGAAGATCAAGTCGCGGGTCAAGCGCCAGATGGAGAAGACCCAGCGCGAATATTATCTCAACGAGCAGTTGAAGGCGATCCAGCGCGAACTCGGCAACGAGAGCGATGACGGCGAAGGCGACGAGATCGCCGAGCTGACGCAGAAGATCGCGACGATGAAACTCTCGAAGGAGGCGCGCACCAAGGCGACCGCCGAGCTCAAGAAGCTGAAGACGATGGCGCCGATGAGCGCCGAGGCGACCGTCGTGCGCAATTACCTCGACGTGCTGCTCGGCCTCCCGTGGGGCAAGAAGTCGAAGATCCGCAAGGATATTTCGGCCGCGCAAGCGGTGCTCGACGAGGACCATTATGCGCTCGAGAAGGTCAAGGACCGGATCATCGAATATCTCGCGGTGCAGGCGCGTACCAACAAGCTGAAGGGGCCGATCCTGTGCCTCGTCGGCCCGCCCGGCGTCGGCAAGACCTCGCTCGGCAAGTCGATCGCCAAGGCGACCGGCCGCGAGTTCATCCGCCAGTCCTTGGGCGGCGTGCGCGACGAAGCCGAGATCCGCGGGCATCGCCGCACCTATATCGGCTCGCTGCCGGGCAAGATCGTGACGAACCTCAAAAAAGCCGGCACCAGCAACCCGCTGTTCCTGCTCGACGAGATCGACAAGCTCGGCCAGGATTTCCGCGGCGATCCGGCGTCGGCATTGCTTGAGGTGCTCGACCCCGAGCAGAACGCCAAGTTCCAGGATCACTATCTCGAGATCGACGTTGATCTGTCGGACGTGATGTTCGTGACCACCGCGAACACGCTCAACCTCCCGCAGGCGCTACTCGACCGGATGGAGATCATCCGGCTCGAAGGCTATACCGAGGACGAGAAGGTCGAGATCGCCGAACGCCACCTGATCGAGAAGCAGATCGAGGCGCACGGGTTGAAGGACGGTGAGTTCACGCTCACCACCGAGGGTCTTCGCGCGCTGATCCAGTACTATACGCGTGAAGCCGGTGTCCGCACGCTCGAGCGCGAGATCGCCAAGCTCGCGCGCAAGGCATTGCGCCAGATCCTCGAGGGCAAGACGACGAGCGTCACCGTAACGCCCGACAATCTGTCCGACTTCGCCGGCGTGAAGAAGTATCGCCACGGCTTGGGTGAAGAAGAGAATCAGATCGGTGCGGTCACCGGGCTCGCCTGGACCGAAGTCGGTGGCGAATTGCTGACGATCGAAAGCGTCACCGTGCCCGGGCGCGGCCAAGCGAAGATCACCGGCAAGCTCGGCGACGTGATGAAGGAATCGATCGAGACCGCGTTCAGCTTCATCAAGGCACGCTCGCCCTCGTACGGAATCAAGCCGAGCATCTTCGCGCGCAAGGACATTCACATCCATCTGCCCGAAGGTGCGGTGCCCAAGGACGGTCCGTCGGCGGGCATCGGCATCGTGACGGCGATCGTCTCGACGCTGACCGGCGTGCCGGTGCGGCGCGACATTGCGATGACGGGCGAGGTCACGCTGCGTGGTCGCGTGCTGCCGATCGGGGGGCTCAAGGAAAAGCTGCTCGCGGCGTTGCGCGGTGGCATCACCACGGTGCTGATCCCGCACGAGAACGAGAAGGACTTGGCCGATATTCCCGCGAATATCCGTGACGGGCTCAAGATCATCCCGGTGGCGCATGTCGATGAGGTGCTTCGTCTTGCGCTAACCGCGCCGTTGACGGCGATCGATTGGACCGAAGCGGACGATCTGGCGGCACAGCCCCCGGCAGGCGTCCCGGCAATCGGTGGTGAACTGCACCACTGAGCTCGGATCGGCGTATAATACTGCATCCTCGCCGTTTTGACCGACGGCGGGGATGTTTTTGCTTTGACAGCCCCGGTGCGAGCCGCCTTACTGCGCCATCGGCTTTCGCCTGGGAATCATTTCAGTAGTTTTTTAAACGGGGGTTTCGTGGCCATGAACAAACAGGAACTGATCGCGACGGTGGCCGACACGTCGGGTCTGACCAAGGGTGATGCAAGCAAGGCCGTCGAAGCCGTGTTCGAAGCCGTGTCGGCCGCGCTGAAAAAGGGGGATGAAGTCCGTCTCGTCGGTTTCGGGACGTTCTCGGTCAGCAAGCGCAAGGCGTCGACCGGCCGCAACCCGCGCACCGGCGAGCCGATGACGATCAAGGCATCGTCGCAGCCCAAGTTCAAGGCCGGCAAGGGCCTCAAGGATTCGGTCAACTGATCGACTGACTCGCAAAATCTGGGCATCGGCGCTGGACAAGCGGCGCCGGCTCGTTTTAAAAGACTGCAACAGGGCGGCGTCAATGCCGCCCTTCTCCGTTTCGCCCCGCCGTACCGGCGGAAAAGGCAACGGGCGCGTAGCTCAGTGGTAGAGCACACCCTTCACACGGGTGGGGTCGCAAGTTCAATCCTTGCCGCGCCCACCATATTGCAGCCGCCGGATCCGCATGGGTCCGGCGGCTTTTTACGTTACCGCCAGGCGCGTTCGCGAAACCATTTGGTGATGACGTATTTAGTCCCCGCGCGGACTTTCATGCCGTGGTGGAGCGTGGCCGGGTTGAGCGTGCCATCGGCCTGCCGGTTGTTCCAGGCGAGCAGCTTGCCCGTCTCGGGCTGGATGATCTTGTTGATCGCCTTGAAGCGCGTCGCGCCGCCCGCCTCGGGTTCGTTGAGATAGAGCATCACGGTCCAGGTGCGGTTGCCCGCGCTACGACAATGGCGATCGAAATCCACGCCGCCCGGTTCGAAATAATCGGTGTGCGGCTTGAACTCCTGGCCAACCGCGTAGCGCTGACCCTGGATCGGTTCGCCGTGCGCCGGGTCGAGCCCGGTGAACGCGCTGATCCGCGCGTCGAGCCACTGCGTCAGCGGGGCGAGCGGGTCGAGATCGCCGGTTTCGCTCGTGCGAAACGCGCGGTCGCCGTTGAAGTCCGCCACCGTCGAAGGGCGCCGCGTCGCGTCGACCGCGTCGCGCACCTGCGCGCAGGTTTCGGCATCGAGGAACTTGCGGCACACGAACAACGTCAGCTTGGGAGACGGAACACGCTGGACCCCCGGCAGAGCGGCGAGATGTGCGACCATTGCCGCTGCATCGAGACCCGAACCGAAGCTGGGGGCGGCTGGGAAGGCAGGAGCATCGGTCACGCGCCACACTTTGCCAAAGACTTCGCGCATTTTCCAGGTGCTGGCAGCGCGTCCGATTCGGCGGCCGCCACGTACAAGGTTCACAGCGGCACCGCGGAACGGTAACACGGGCTGTAATATGGCGTCGCGATCGGGGATGGGTTCCACATGCGCTTGGTTTTGGATGCGCGGGCGCGGGCCTTTCTGCGACGGTTTCCGGTTACCACGGTCTATTCCGCGCTCGAGCTCGCGCTGATCGCGGGGCTTGCCGTGCAAAGCGCGCGGCTCGTCTGGGCGGTGCTGACGCCGGTCGGCCCGGTCGGGATATGGCGGCCCGAGCAAGGCGGCGTACCCGGTTCCCCCGAGGCGATCCTGCGCGGCTTCGATCCGTTCTACCGCGCGAGCGGCGGCGATGTCGCGGGGCCGTCGGTCGTCACCACGCTCCAGCTCTCGCTGTTCGGCGTGCGGATCGACGAAGCGCAGGGCGGTGGCTCGGCGATCATCGCTGGCCCTGACGGCGTCCAGCAAAGCATCGGCGTGGGGCAGGAGATCATGCCCGGCGTGCGGCTGAAGGCGGTCGCGTTCGACCACGTCACGATCGATCGCGGCGGCGTGTCGGAAGATCTCTATCTGCCGCAGACCGAGCAAGCGCCGGTCGCGCCCGCGATGCCGAACGGGCCAGCGCTGATCGGCGGCAGCGCACCCGCAGCTATCACCGCGCCACCGCCCGCCGCGGTCGGACCGCAAGGCGTCAGCTTTGCGCAGTTGCGGCGCGATGTCGGCTTCATCCCGCGGATCGACGGCGGCCGCGTGACGGGGCTGACGGTGCGGCAGCAAGGCGACGGCGCGGGCTTCCGCGCGGCAGGGTTGCGCGACGGTGACGTCATAACGCAGATCGCGGGCAAGCCGGTCGGCGGCGCTGCAGACATCGAGCGTCTCGGCGCGCAATATGCAAAGGGCGGCACGCTTGGCTTTACGGTCGAGCGTGGCGCAGACAGTGTACCACTCGTCATCACGATTGCGGGGCAATGAAGAAACGAATCCTGGCGCCTATCCTCGCGATCACGCTTGTCACGGCGGCGCATGCGCAACAGACCATGAATGTCCGCGATGCGGATATTCGCGCGTTCATCGCCGATGCCGCCCGCGTGACGGGGCGGACTTTCATCATCGACGCGCGGGTGCAGGGCAAGGTGACCGTCGTCACCGATCACCCGGTGAGCAAGTCGCAATATTTCGAGATCTTCCTCTCGACGCTGCGTGCCAACGGGCTCGTCGCGGTGCCGACGACCAATGGCGCGTTCCGCATCCAGCCGACCGATAACGCCGCGTCGCAGCCGAGCCGCATCGGCTCGCGCGGCGCGACGAGCAACAGCTACATCACCGAAATCGTCCGGCTGCGCTCGATCGATGCGCAATCGGCGGTCGATACGGTGCGCGGGCTGATCTCGCCGCAAGGCTCGGTCACCGCCAATCGCGGCGGGAACAGCCTCGTCATCGTCGACTTTGCCGACAATGTGCGCCGCGTGCGCGAAGTACTGCGCCGGATCGACACCGACACCGCTTCGACGCGGATCATCGCGCTGAAGAATGCCGGCGCGCGCGAGATCGCGACCGCGTTGCAGGCGCTCGCCGGGCAAAGCGCGGGCGGTGCCGGGGGGGCGGCGCCCGCAGGCGCCGCGACGTCGGTCAGCGTCGTTGCGGTCAACAGCTCGAACTCGGTCGCGATTCGCGGCGATGCCACGTCGGTCGCGCGGCTCGCCGCGGTCGCCGAGGATCTCGACCGGCGCGCGAAGAACGGCACCGAGATCAAGGTGATCTTCCTCGAAAACGCCGATGCCGAGCAATTGCTGCCGGTGCTCCAGCAGCTCGTCGGGCAGACGCCATCGCCGATCACTAACCAGCAATTGTCGGCGTCGAACTTTGGCACCAACAGCCAGTCGGGTGGCAGCAACGGCAACAATGCCAGCTCGCGCGCAGCGAACACGCCTGCGGTCCAGCAGCAGGACACAGGAAATACCGGCAACGCACCGACGCAGACTGCGATCACTTCGGGCGGGCGCACCGCCTCGGTCGTGACGCGTTTCGTCGGGGCGAACGCAATCGTCATCGCCGCGCCCGCCGAAGTCCAGCGTCAGCTCGCCGACGTCGTGCGTCAGCTCGACACGCGGCGCGAGCAAGTGCTGGTCGAGGCGATCGTGGCCGAAGTGTCGGACCAGACGGCGAGCTCGCTCGGAGCGCAATTCGCGATCGCGAACTTGAAGGGCGGCGCGTTCGCCGCGTCGAGCTTCCAGAACTCGGCGCCGAGCTTGCTCACCATCGCCGGCGCGATTGGCGCGCGGCAGCTCGCGACGACGACGACGACGATCAACGGCGCGACCGTCACGACGAGCACCGGCAGCTCGTCGAGCGATTCGCTGACGCAAAGCGCGATCAGCTCGGTGCTCGGCGCGAGCGGCGGCTTTGGCGGCTGGGCGGGCAAGATCGGCGACACCGTCTTCGGCTCGATCATCAACGCGGTGAAGAGCGACACGACCTCGAACCTGCTCCAGGTGCCGCATCTGGTGATGCTCGACAATCAGGAGGCACACAGCTTGGTCGGGCAGGAAATCCCGATCACCACGGGCAAGGCGCTGTCGACCAATTTCGACAATGCCTTCCAGACGACGCAGCGCGAGAATGTCGGGATCGAGCTGACGGTGCGGCCACAGGTCAATTCGAGCGGAACGGTCAAGCTCAACCTGCGGCTTGAGGTCAGCTCGATCGCCGGGCCGGTGTCGAGCAGCAACAGCGACTTGATCCTCAACAAGCGCGAGGTCGAGACCGTCCGCACCGTCGACGATGGCGACATCGCGGTGATCAGCGGGCTGCTCGACGATAACGAGCGGCGGACGATCGAGAAGATCCCGTTGCTCGGTGACATTCCCGGGCTCGGCAACCTGTTCCGCTCGAAGGCCAAGTCGCGGACCAAGACCAATCTGATGATTTTCATTCGCCCGACGATTCTGCGCACCGCCGATGACAGCCGCAAGCTGACCGAGCAGCGTTATGGCTATCTCCGGCTTCAGCAGGGGCTGGCGATGCCCAATGACGAGCCGTCGATCGACCAGCTGGTGCGCGATTACATGGGCGCGGCGCCACCGATCCCGAGCGCGCCGGTGCCAGGGAATATCGAGGATCCGCGGATCATGGTGCCGGTGCAGCGGAGCTCGAGCACGGTAATCCGCACGAAGCGGGACCGGTGCTGTCTCTTATACACATCT
>NZ_JASJVC010000031.1:0-44096 GCF_035019905.1 Sphingomonas sp. 10B4
AGATGTGTATAAGAGACAGCCCCCGACCCCTCCCTTCCAGGGAGGGGAGGAGAAGGACAATCAGAGCCCGATGATCGAGATCTGCCGCCCGTAATCGGGCTCGCCGCGATGCGTCGCGCGGCGGTAGCTGAAGAAGCGCGCTTCGTCAGCGTAGGTGTCGAGCCCGAGCATTGCGACGCGCATCACCCCCGCAGCAGCAAGGCGGTGCGCGACATAGGCTTCGAGATCGAACTGGAAATGCCCCGCACGACCCTCGGCGAAGAAGCGCTCGTTCGCCGGATCGTCGGCCTCGAACCGCTGCGCAAAGGCGGCATCGACTTCGTAGCTCGCGCGCGCGATGCACGGGCCGATCGCCGCCGCGATCCGCTCGCGCTTGGCGCCGAGCGCTTCCATCGCGAGGATCGTCGTGTCGGTCACCCCGCCGAGCGCGCCCTTCCACCCGGCATGCGCCGCGCCGACCACACCCGCCGCACGGTCGGCGAGCAGCACCGGCGCGCAATCGGCGGTGAGGATGCCGAGCGCGAGCCCCGGCCGGTCGGTCACCAGCGCATCGGCGCGCGGGCGCAGGGCTTCGTCGGAGCTCCCGCGCACCGTCACGCATTCGGCGGAGTGGATCTGGTAGAGCGTCACCAGCGTCGCACCCGGGACGACCGCCTCGGTCGCGCGCGCGCGGTTCTCGGCGACCGCGGCGGCATCGTCGTCGGAGCCGATCCCGACGTTCAGTCCGGCATGAACCCCGCCCGAGACGCCGCCGACGCGCCCGAGAAACCCGTGCGCGACCCCCGCGAGCGTCCGCGCGGTGATCACCTCGACGGGCGGGCTCACAGCACCAGCCGCATCAGATTGTCGTCATCGACCGTCTCGCCGACGCGGAAGGCGATCCGCCCGATATCCTCGAAGCCGTATTTCTCGTAGAAGCGATGCGCGCGGTGATTGTCGACATAAACGCTGAGGATCACCTCGCGCGCGCCGTGTTCGCGCGAGAAATCGAGCGCCCACGCCATAAGTTCCTGCGCGACGCCCTGGCCGTGCCAGCCCGAAAGCACGTAGAATTGATAGAGCTCGATCGCATCGGGGCGCCATTCGCCGGGGAAGGTGACGGGGCCCATCTTCACATAGCCGACGATCTCGTCATCGGCGAGCGCGAGGCGGATCGTGAAATCGGGATCGGACAGCTGCGATGGCAAGCCGTTCGGCCCGAACGCCTCGTCGAGGAACGCCGAGAGATCGGCGTCGCTGTAGAGCGTTCCGAAGGTCTCGGTGAACGAGCGCCGCGCCATGGCTGCGAGTGCCGGGCCGTCGATCGTGCGCGCGTCGCGATAGGTGATCATGCAAAACCTGCGGGGTTGGGCCAACCCGGTGCGGACACGGCGAGGACCTGGAAAAGGTTGCCCATTTCCCGTGTCAGCCGCGCTTTGTCGAGCGCGATTTGCTCGGCGCGGCCGGGTGCGGCCTTCGACAAAGCGGCAGCGCGGGCGTCGATGCCGAGCGCGGTGAGGAACGCGCCCTGGCCGATCGGCCCGGCGACCGCCGCGCGCTCGACCAGTGCGGCGGCGGCGAGCGTGCCGAAATCGACGTGCGCGGTGAGATCCTGCTCGCCGGGGTGTTCGTACGGGTTGGCGTATTGATGCCCGCGCACCGCCTGCAGCGTGTCGCCGAGCGCGGGGCCGTCATAGCCATAGTCGACCGCCAGCAGTGCGCCGCCCTGCGCGACGATCCGCTGCGCGAGGCTGCGCAGGATCGCGACGCTGGCGGGGGAGGTCTCGATCACCGATCCCGGCGTCGCGTCGCGCAGCGTCTCGGGGACGACTGCATCGGGGATTTGCTTGCCCGCGATCGGCAGGAACAGCGTGTCCTGGCAGGCGACGAGCCGCTCGAACCAGCCATCGGCGCGCTTGACCAATTGCCGGACGGGAAGCGCGTCGAAGAATTCGTTGGCGACGATCAGAAGTGGGAGGTCGCTCGGCAGCGTGTCGATCGAATCGTGCCAGGTCGCGCCGGGTGCGCGCGTCGCTTGCGCGGTGCGCAGCACGGGGCTGGTCTCGACGAAATGGACCGGCGGGGTGAAGCCGGCCTTGGCCATCGCGCGACACGCATCGGCGGCGAGCGTCCCGCGGCCGGGGCCGAGCTCGACCCATGCTACGTCGGGGCGGCCCGCGCGGTCCCACAGGTCGGCGCACCACAGGCCGATCAGCTCGCCGAACATCTGGCTGATTTCAGGGCTGGTGGTGAAATCGCCGCCCGCGCCGAGCGGATCGCGCGTCGCGTAATAATGCGCGTTGGCGGCAGCCATATACTGCGCAAGCGAGATCGGCCCGGCGAGCGTGATCGCGCGGGCGAGGCGGTCGGCGAGTTCTCCCCTCCCGCTTGCGGAAGGGGGCGGGGGAGGGGAGTCTGAATCGGGCGCAGTCATGTGATGCTCACTGCCCTCCCCCAGCCCCTCCCGCAAGCGGGAGGGGAGCAAGAAGGGCCCCTCCCGCTTGCGGGAGGGGAGCAAGAAGATGCGGGAGGGATTCCGCGTTACGCCACGCTCTGCCCGCCCGCGATCGGTTCGACGCGGTGGCGGCGGCCCTTGGCGGTGAGCACGAGATACAGCCCGCCACCGATCATCGGCAGCGTCAGCACCTGGCCCATGTGAATCGTCGTCGCGAAGAACGTCCCGCTGAACTGCGAATCGGGCTCGCGGAATAATTCGACGATGAAGCGGGCGAGGCCGTAGCCGAGCAGGAACAGCCCGACGAGCTTGCCCGGCTCATAGCGCGCCTTGGTCTTCCAGAAGGCGAACCACAGGATGAGGAACAAGGCGATCCCTTCGAGCGCGGCCTCGTACAGCTGGCTCGGATGCCGCGCGGGTTCGATCATGCCGGTCTGCACCGTGTCACGAAACACGATCGCCCACGGCACGTCGGCGGGCTTGCCCCACAATTCGCCGTTCACAAAATTGGCGATCCGCCCGAAAAACAGCCCGAACGGCACCACGCAGGCGAGATAATCGTGGATCCGCAGCCAATCGAGCTTTTGGCTCCGCGCGAACAGGATGATGCCGATCGACGTGCCGATCATCCCGCCATGGAACGACATGCCGCCATCCCACAGCTTGAACAGCCCGAGCGAGGTCAGCAGGTGCGGCGCGTAGAAGATCGCATAGCCGAGCCGCCCGCCGAGGATGATGCCGAGCGTCGCGTAGAACACCAGATCGTCGGCATGACGCCTGGCCATCGGGCTGCCGGGCTGCGCGATCAGCTTGAGCAGATACCACCAGCCGAGCAGGATTCCGCTGATATAGGCGAGCGAATACCATTTGATCTGGAAGAAATGCAGGTCGATCGCGACCGGATTGAGGTGCAGATCGGTAAAATGCAGGTGCGGATCGACGCCTGCCGTAGCGGCAGCGAGGATGGGGAGGGCGGCAGTCAGGAACAAGGCTTTTCCCCTGGAATTTGCGCCTCCATAATGGCGCCAGGCGATAAGACCAAGTGGAGAGCGCGAATGCCGAGCAAACTCGATCAACGGATGGATTCCGCGCTCGCGCAATTGACGGGCGCAGGCGGTCCGCTGGCGCTCGGCAGCGTGCACGTCGACGGGAACGATCTCCCGCTGATCACCGGCGTGCCGCAGACGCTGCCGCCCTATTTCGCGCATTACTGCAACGAGCATGCCGCCAAGACCTTCCTCGTCGCGGGCGACGAGCGACTGACCTTTGCCGAGGTCTATGCCGCGGCGGCGCGCGTCGCGGCGACGCTGGTCGGTGGCCACGGCGTTGCGCCGGGTGACCGGATCGGGATCGCGATGCGCAATTCGCCGTCGTGGATCGTGCTCTACATGGGCATCACGATGGCGGGCGGCGTGGCCACGCTGCTCAACGGCTGGTGGCAGTCCGAGGAACTCGCCGCGGCGATGGCCGATGTCGAATGCAGCCTCGTCTTCGCCGATCCGCCGCGTACCAAGCGGCTCGCCGCGATCGCCGATCTCGAGGTGGCGGTGGTGACGATCGAGGACAGCCAGCCGCTCGCCGTCGCGCTGGCCGCCTTGCTCGGCTCGAGCGACGTCGCGCTGCCGAGCGTCGCGCCGACCGATTCGGCGACGATCCTGTTCACCTCGGGCTCGACCGGCCAGTCGAAGGGCGCGATCAGCAACCACCGCGCGGTCACGCAGGCGGTCTACAATTATCTGGCGCAGGCGCTCGTCATGCTGTCGATCTCGACCGCCGACGGCGCCGCGCCGCCGACGCAGCATGCGACCTTGCTCAACGTGCCGCTGTTCCATGTGACGGCGGAGGTGCCGGTGTTCCTCCAGAGCTTCGCCATGGGGCGCAAGCTCGTGCTCATGCCGAAATGGGATGCCGAGGAAGCGATGCGGCTGATCCAGGCCGAGACGGTGACCTATTTCGTCGGCGTGCCGCTGATGAGCTTCGAGATCCTGACGCACCCGAAGCGCGCCGACTACGATCTGTCGAGCGTGTCCGATTTCGCGGCAGGCGGCGCGCCGCGCCCGATCGAGCATGTCCGCCGCATCTCCGAGGAGATGGGCGGGCCCAAGCCCCTGCTCGGCTACGGCCTGACCGAGACCAATGGCGCGGGCTGCGGCAATTTTCGCGACAATTACCTTGCCAAGCCCAATTCGACCGGCCGCGCCTCGCTCCCGCTGATCGATCTCGCGATCGTCGACGGCAACGGCAAGCCTGTCGCGCAAGGCGAGCGCGGCGAGGTCGCGATTCGCTCGGTGTGCAACTTCACCAAATATTACGGCCGCCCCGATGCGACCGCGGCGGCGTTCACCGCCGATCGCTATTTCCTGACCGGCGACATCGGCTATCTCGACGAGGACCGTTATCTCTTCATCGTCGACCGTAAGAAGGACATCATCATCCGCGGCGGCGAGAACATCTCGTGCCAGGAAGTCGAGGCGGCGATCTACGAGCATCCGGCGGTCGCGGAGGCAGCGGTGTTCGGCCTAGCCGACGAGCGTTTCGGCGAGGTGCCGGGCGCCGTTGTCCTGCTGCGCGACGGCGCGGCGCTGAGCACCGAGGATCTCTGCGCCTTCCTGTTCGAGCATATCGCGGCGTTCAAGGTGCCCGCGCGGATCTGGTTCGTCGATCAGGCACTGCCGCGGCTCGGTACCGAGAAGATCGACAAGGTCACGCTCCGCGCGACCTATCGCGCGCTCGCGGCGGCGGGGGGCTGAGCCTCGCCGCCGCCGCATCCGCGGCTATTGCAGGTGCGCGTGCTGGAATGTGGTCGATCGCACCGTCAGCGCGGTCTCCTCGGGCCGATAGGTCAGCAGTCGCCGGCCGAGCCGCGGGCCGATCCAGCGCTCGATCCCCATCGCCAGGCTGAAGCTCGCCGGCACGATCACCAACGTCAGCACGGTCGAGAGCAACAACCCGCCGATGACGGTGATCCCCATCGGCGCGCGCCACGATCCGTCGCCGCCGAGCGACAGCGCGGTCGGCACCATGCCGGCGACCATCGCCACCGTCGTCATCACGATCGGCTGCGCGCGCTTGTGCCCGGCATCGAGGATCGCGACGAACGGATCGACGCCCTTCGCCATTTCCTCGAGCGCGAAATCGATCAGCAGGATCGAGTTCTTGGCGACGATGCCGAGCAGCATCAGCAAGCCGATCAGCACCGGCATCGAGATCGGGTTGCCGGTCACCAGCAGCGCGAGCAATCCGCCGAGCGGCGCGAGCATCAACGAGCCGAGATTGACGAACGGCGCGAGGATGCGGCGGTAGAGCAGCACCAGCACCGCGAAAACCAGCAGGATGCCCGACACCACCGCCGCGATGAAATTGTTGATCATCTCGGTCTCGAACTTCTGCTGGCCGAGCGTCAGCTTGCCGACGCCGATCGGCAGGTTGCGCAGGATCGGCAGCGCGTTGATCTGCTCCATCGCGGTGCCGCTGACGACGCCCGGCGCGCGATCGGCGCCGATCGTGATCTGGCGCTGCTGCGCGACGCGCTCGATCTTGGTCGGCCCCGCGCCGAAGCTGATCGCGGCGAGCAGCCCGAGCGGGACCGAGCCGCCGCTCGCGGTCTGCACTGGCAGATTCTGGATCGTCGAGAGCCGCGTGCGCGCATTCTGGTCGAGCGCGACGCGGATCGGGACTTGCCGGTCGCTGAGCGAGAATTTCGCGCTGTTCTGGTCGATGTCGCCGAGCGTCGCGACGCGGATCGCGCTCGACAGCGCCGCGGTGGTGACGCCCATGCTCGCCGCGAGATCCATATGCGGCGTGATGACGATTTCGGGGCGCTGCAGGTCGCCGATGATGCGCGGCGCGGTGACCGTCGGGAGGCGGCCCATCTGGCCGACCAGCGTCACCGCGGTCCTGCGCAGCAAATCGGGGTCCGAGCCCGCCAGCGTGATCGACAAATCGCGCCCGCTGCTACCGCCATTGTTCGAGCGGAACGCGACGCGCGCATCGGCGATCTGCGCGAGCTGTGGGGCGAGCGCGCGTTCGAACGCGTTGCTCGATTGCGTCTTGCCGGGCTTGAAGATCGCGGTGACGCGCCCGCTGCCGACGTTTGCGCGCTGATAGGTCGTTTCG
Organism: Sphingomonas sp. 10B4; assembly: GCF_035019905.1. Lineage (NCBI taxonomy): Bacteria > Pseudomonadati > Pseudomonadota > Alphaproteobacteria > Sphingomonadales > Sphingomonadaceae > Sphingomonas > Sphingomonas sp. 10B4. The sequence continues at coordinate 6,551 of NZ_JASJVC010000031.1, forward strand.
ACATCGGGCTGGCGCTTCAGCAGCTGCGCGACTTGATCGACCACGGCTTGCGTCTGCGCGAGCGTCGAGCCGGGGACGAGTTCGATCGTGGCGGTCGAGGCATCGTTGTCCTGGTCGGGCTGGAAGGTCATCGGCAGCGCGCCCGCGCACACCACCGTCAGCGCGAGCGCCGCCATCCCGCCGACCACCGCCGACCAGCGGTGCATCAGCGTCCAGCGCAGCACCGCCATATAGAGGTCCATGATCCGCCCCTCGCCATGCGCATGGCTCCCGTGCGCCTTGAGGAAATAGGCTGCGATCATCGGCGTGATGAGACGCGCGACGGCGAGGCTCATCAGCACCGCGACGACGATCGTCAGGCCAAAGTTCTTGAAGAACTGGCCCGAAATCCCCGGCATCAGCCCGACGGGCAGGAACACCGCGACGATCGCCATCGTGGTGGCGAGCACCGCGAGGCCGATCTCGTCGGCGGCGTCGATCGCCGCCTGATAGGCGGATTTGCCCATCCGCATGTGGCGCACGATATTCTCGATCTCGACGATCGCGTCGTCGACCAGCACGCCCGCAACCAGGCTCAAAGCGAGCAGGCTGATGCCGTTGAGCGTGAAGCCCATCAAGTCCATCACCCAAAAGGTCGGGATCGCCGACAGCGGGATGGCGAGCGCCGAGATGACGGTCGAGCGCCAGTCGCGCAGGAAGACGAACACGACGATCACCGCGAGCACCGCACCCTCGATCATCGTGTCGATCGCCGAGTGATATTGCATCTCGGTATATTTGACCTGGTTGAAGATCAGCTTGAAATGCACCTTGGGAAAGCGCTTCTCGAGCGCGGCGAGCTTGGCCTCGGCGCCGTGGAACACCGACACGTCCGATCCGCCTTTGGCGCGCTGGAAATCGAAGCTCAGCACCGGTCGCCCGTCGAGCGCCGAGGCCGAGCGTTGCTCGGCATAGAGATCGCGCACGACGCCGAGATCGTCGAGCTTGACCGTCCGCCCGTTGCCAGCGCTGATCAGCGTGCGGCCGAGCTTGGACGCGGTGTGGGCGTTGCCGAGCACGCGGACCGCCTGTTCTGATCCCGCGATCTGCGCCCGCCCGCCCGCGGCGTTGAGGTTGATCTGGCGCAGTTGCAGATTGACGTCGCCCGCCGTGAGCCCCTGCGCCTGCAGCTTGAGCGGATCGAGGATCACGCGGATCTCGCGATTGACCCCGCCGTTGCGATCGACATTGGCCATGCCGGGGACCGACAGCAGCTCCTTCGCCACGGTATTGTCGATATACCAGCTGAGCTGTTCGATCGTCATGTCGGTGCCGATCGCGGCATAGCTCGCGAGATCGTTGCCGGTCGTGTCGGCGCGCGAAATCTGCGGCTCGAGGATTCCGTCGGGTAATGCGCTGCGCACTTGCTGCACCGCGCCGCGGACGTCCTCGACGGCGCGGTCGATCGGGGTGCCGATCGCGAGCTGGATGACGGTGGTCGACTGGCCCTCCGACACGGTCGAGTTGATCTGGTCGATCCCGGCGAGGCTGCGCACCGCGGCTTCGATCTTGAGCGTGACTTGGTTCTCGAGCTCGCTCGGCGCCGCGCCAGGCTGGCTGACCGAGACGATCACCACCGGGAAATCGATGTCGGGATTGTCGTTGACCTGCATCCGCGCGAAGCTGACCATGCCCGCGACGGTCAGCATCGCGAACAGCACCAGCGCCGGGATCGGGTTGCGGATCGACCAGGCCGAGATGTTGCGGAAGCTCACAGGTGGTACGACGTCATCGGGGTGAGTATGGCCGGCATTCCGTGCGATTAGGATTGCCTGCGCTATAGTGTACTATATCAGCAACACATAGCGAAATCTGCGGTGACCGTTGTCAGGTATTCAGCGCGCGAATCATTCCATGCTTCCGCGCATCGCCGCACCAGCGACAAACGGCGCACCCGCGAGCAGCACGAGGCTCACCGCGCCGAGCAGCTTGACGGCCTGCACGCCGCCTTCGATCGAGCCTGCGCCGAAGATCAGCAGCGGCACCGCGAGCGGGAGCATCACCAGCCCCGCGACTGCGCCCGCCCCGCGCAACCCCGTCACCAGCGCCGAAGTCGCCACCGCGAGCGCCGCGAGGCCGGGCGTGCCGATCAGCAACCCGAGCTCGACCGCCGCCAGCGTCTCCGCGGGCAAGCCGAGCAGTCCAGCGGCCAGCACCGTGGCGACCATCAAGGGCGGACCGAAACCGAGCCAGTGCGCCGCGATCTTCGCGGTGGCGACCGCCGCCATGCTGAACCCGCGCACCGACACTTGGTCGAGCACGCCGCTTTCGGCATCGGGGCCGATCAGTCGCTCGACCGGCATCAGCGCGGCTAGCAACGCCGCCGCCCAGATCACCCCGCCGCCGATCCGCGCGAGCAACGCGGTGTCGGGGCCGACCGCGAACGGAAAGAGGATCGTGACGAGCAGGAAGAAAGCGAGCGCATTGACGATCCCGCCGCTTGCCCAGGCGATCCGCACGTCGCGCGCGACGAGGGCGAGCAGGCCGCTCATCCGAGCACGACCGGCATCGCATCGGGCAGCGCGATCGGCAGATGCGTCGCCACCGCGACCGCACCACCAGCGGCGCGGTGCGTCGCGATCAGCGCTTCGAGCAGGCCGACGCTTGCGACGTCGAGGCCGTTGGCCGGCTCGTCGAGCAACCACAACGGCGCACCGCTCGCCACGACGCGCGCCAGCGCCGCGCGGCGCCGCTGCCCGGTCGAGAGGAGGCGCACCGGGACCGCGGCGATTGCGGCAAGCCCGACGGCTTCGAGCGCCTTTGCAACGCGTTCGGTCGCGCTGGCGGGGGCGGGGTCGAGCGTCGCCCAGAAGTGCAACGCCGCGCCGAGCGGTCGCGCCGGGTCGAGCGCGGCGGCTTCGGCCATCAGCGCGCGCTGCGGCGGGACGGTAACCTCGCCGTCGGCCGGCCGCAGCAAACCCGCCGCGATGCGGATCAGGCTCGACTTGCCGACCCCGTTCGGCCCCGACACCAGCACCGCGCCCCCCGGCGCGACGGCGAACGAGACGTGTTCGAACAGCATCCGTCCACCCCGGACGCAGGCCACGTCGCGAAAAGCAAAAAGCGGCGTCACGCAGCGCCCGCCGAATCCTCGAGCGCGTGCATGTCGTCGTCGGAGAGCCCGAAATGATGCCCGATCTCATGGATCGTGACGTGCGCGACGAGCGCGTGGAGATCGACCCCGGTCTCGATCCATTCGTCGAGGATCGCGCGGCGATAGAGATGGATCCGGTCGGGCAGGCCGCCGCTGTCCATCGACGATTTCTCGCCGACCGGACGCCCGTGATAGAGCCCGGTCAGGTCGAGCGGATGCGCGATGCCGAGCGCGTCGAGCGTCTCGTCATCGGCGAGATCCTCGACGATCAGCACGACATCGCCGAGATGCGCGCGAAATTCCGCGGGGAGCCCGGCAATCGTCGCGCGCGCGATCGCTTCGATCGTGGCGGCGTCGGGCGGGTTACGCGGTTGATCGGCGGGCGGCATTGGCTATGCCTTACGGCGAAGGCGCGCCGTGCGCCAGCAGGAGAGCAAGCGTGCACGTTGAACCGCTGAGCGAAGACGACCGGGCAGAGGCGCTCGATACGCTCGACGAATGGGACTATGACGAGGCGCGCGACGCGATCACGCGGCGCTTCACCTTCGCCGATTTCAGCGAGGCGTTCGCCTTCATGACGCGCGTCGCTTTGCTCGCGGAGAAGGCCGATCACCATCCCGAATGGTCGAACGTGTGGAACCGCGTCGATGTGCTGCTCACCACGCACGATGCCGGCGGATTGTCGCACAAGGACGTGGCGCTGGCCGAGGCGATCGACGCTTTACTTGGCTGATTATTGGGCTGAGCCGATCGTCCCGCGGCGCATCCGCTTGCGCAAGCTGCCCGGCATCCAGCGCGCGGCGAACGCCATCTTGTCGGCGGTCTTGCCGACATAGGTGTGGACCTTGTCGCCGTGGACCGCATCCCACGCCGCCTGCGCGACCTTGTCGACGTTGGTCAGCTCGAGACCGGCGTTGGTGACGACTTGCTTGATCGAGTAATTGCTGTTGCCCGCGGGCGTCGCGAGCAAAGGCGTGTCGATGAAGCTCGGGACGAGATCGCGCACCTTGATCCCGGCGCCATACCATTCGCCGTCGAGCGCCTCGGTCAGCGCGCGGACGCCGAACTTGGTGGCCGAATAGACCGGCAGGCCCGAGGAGCCGTAGATCGCCGACGCCGACGCGGTGTTGAGCAGGCACGATCCCGGCGTGCGCGCGAGATAGGGGTAGCCGATCTTGGCGCCGTTGAGCACGCCGACGAGGTTGATCGCGACGACGCGGTCGAGATCGTCGAAGCTCATCTCGGCGATCGGGCCGCCGGAGCCGATTCCGGCATTGTTGAACAAGACGTCGAGCCGGCCGCCCGTCGTCGCGGTGAAGGCGTCGAGGTGCGCGACCCACGCGTCGCGGTCGCGCACGTCCATCGTATAGGTCTCGACCATCCCGGCGGGCAGCATCGCGGCGGTGGCGGCGAGCCCGGCGGTGTTGACGTCGGCAAGACCCACACGCCAGCCGCGCGCCGCGAACAGCTTGGCGGTCGCCTGGCCGATCCCGGAACCGCCGCCAGTAATGAAGATCGCCTTTGTGGTGTCGGTCATGTTGCATCCTATCCGTCATGCCCGTTTCGTCCCGACATGCCCGGGCCGCTCAAGCGTTGGCGGCGAGTGTGCGATACGCGGGCGCTTGGGACAAGCCCGGGCGAACCAAGGTTTGACGCTCCCGCAAAGCTCCCGCACAAAGCGTGCGATGTCAGTCCAGTCCCCCGGCCCCGCCGTCGCCTTCGATGGTGTCACCAAAGCGTATGCTGGCGGGACGATCGCGGTCGACGGCGTGTCGGTCGAGATTGCGGGGGGGAGCTTCGTCGCGCTGGTCGGCAGCTCGGGATCGGGCAAATCGACCTTGCTCAAGATGATCAATCGCCTGATCGCACCGAGCGCGGGCGAGGTCCGCATCGGCGGCGTGGGCGTCGGTGACGAACCGCCGCACGTGCTGCGTCGGCGGATCGGCTATGTCTTCCAGAATATCGGGCTGTTTCCGCATATGACGGTGGGCGAAAACATCGCGATCGGTTTGCGGCTGGCTGGCGAGAAGATGCATGCCGAACGCGTCGCCGAATTGCTCGATCTGGTCGAACTGCCGCGCGAATTCGCGCTGCGCCGCCCCGATGCGCTGTCGGGCGGGCAGCGCCAGCGTGTCGGCGTCGCGCGCGCGCTGGCGACCGCGCCGGGGCTGCTGCTGCTCGACGAGCCGTTCGGCGCGCTCGATCCGGTGACACGCGACCAGTTGGGCGGTGCGATCCGGCACCTGCACGACCAACTCGGCCTGACGACGATCATGGTGACGCACGACATGGCTGAGGCGCTAATCCTCGCCGACCGCGTGCTGGTGATGGACAAGGGGCGGATCGTCGCCGATGCCACCCCCAAGGCGCTGCTCGCGGGCGAGGGCGGGCCCGTCGCTGCGGCGCTGGTCGCGGTGCCGCGCGAACAAGCGCGGAAGTTGCAGGCGCTGGAGCAAGGCGCATGAGCCCGTTCGTCGAAGCGCTCTCGCGCGTCCCGCCTTTGCTCGCGGCGCATTTGCTGCTGGCGGCGTCGGCGTTGCTGCTCGGGCTTGCGATCAGCCTGCCGCTGGCGATCTGGTCGGCGCGAAAGCCCGGCGTCGCGCGCGTGGCGCTGGGGTTTGCGAGCCTCGTCCAGACCGTGCCGAGTCTTGCCTTGCTCGCGCTTTTCTACCCGTTGCTGCTGTTCGTGTCGGGGCTGGTCGGTGGCGGGATCCCAGCGCTCGGTTTCCTGCCCTCGCTGCTCGCGCTGACGCTCTATGCGTTGCTGCCGATCCTGCGGAATGGCGTGACCGGGCTGCTCGGGCTCGACCCGGCGGTGATCGAGGCGGCTGACGGCGTCGGGATGACATCGTGGCAGAAGCTTCGGCTGGTCGAGGCGCCGCTCGTCGCGCCCGTGCTGATGGCGGGGATCCGCACCGCGGCGGTGTGGACGATCGGTGCTGCGACGCTGTCGACCACGGTCGGGCAGCCGAGCCTTGGCGACATGATCTTTGCCGGCCTCCAGACGCAGAACTGGGCGCTGGTGCTCGCGGGTTGCCTCAGCGCGGCGGCGCTCGCGCTCGCGGTCGATGCGCTGCTTGGGCTGATCGAGCGCGGCATCGCGCAGCGCAAGCGTGGCCGGGTGTGGGCGGCGAGCGGCGTGCTGCTCGTCGGCGTGCTGCTCGCGCTGACGCCGCTGTGGCCGCGCTCGGGCGATACGATCACGATCGGCGCGAAGAATTTCGGCGAGCAATATATCCTCGCGCGCGTCATCGGGCACCGGCTCGAGCGCGCGGGCTATCATGTGCAATATCGCGACGGACTCGGTTCGGCGGTGGTGTTCGGCGCGCTCAAGACCGACGCGATCGACGTCTATGTCGATTATGCCGGCACGATCTGGACCAACGAGATGAAGCGCCGCGACATCCCAGCACGGCCCGCGATGGTCGCGGCGATCGGCGATTGGGCGGCGAAGACGGCGCAGGTCCGGCTGCTCGGCGCGCTCGGGTTCGAGAACGCCTATGCCTTTGCGATGAAGGACGCGGCGGCCAGGGCGAAGGGCGTCGCGTCGCTCGATGATCTGGTGCGGGTCGCGCCGCAACTGACGCTCGGCGCCGATCTCGAATTTCTCGAGCGGCCCGAATGGGCGGCGGTGCAGCGCGCCTATCCGCTCAAGTTCGGCGCGTCGCACGCCTATAGCCCGACCTTCATGTACCAGGCGCTGGCGAGCGGGCAGGCCGATGTGATCTCGGCCTTCTCCTCCGACGGACGAATCGCGGCGCAGCATCTCACCGTGCTGAGCGACCCGCGCCATGCGATTCCGGGGTATGACGCGATCCTGATGGTCGCGCCCGGGCGGGCGAAGGATGCGAAATTCGTCGCGGCGTTGCAGCCGATGGTCGGACGAATCCCGGTCGAGGCGATGCGCGCGGCGAATTACCAGGTCGATCGCGATGCCGACAAGGCGACCCCCGATGCGGCGGCACGGTGGCTGGAGCGCAAGGTCGGATTGTAGCGCCGCATTGCTCCCCTCCCTGGAAGGGAGGGGAGGAAATTAGCGGGTGGCCGTCACGAAATAATCGAGCTTGGTGTCGTCGCTCAGCACGAAGCCCTTCGCCACCGAGAAGCCCAAGCCCCGTACATCGACAACCTTGAGCCCGGCTGCGACGACCAGCTCGGTCAACGCCTCGGGCGTCAGGAACTTGTCCCAATCATGCGTCCCGCGCGGGATCGTGCCGGTCCCTTCGGCAAAGGTGATCAGCGCCAACCGCGACAGCGCGGTGCGGTTCGGCGTCGACAGCACCAGCAGCCCGCCCGGCGCGAGCGCTCGCGCCAGCCCGGCAACGAACCCCGCCGGATCGGTGACATGCTCGATCACCTCGAGGCTGGTGACGAGATCGAACGTCTCGCCCGCCAGATCCTCGACGCTGCCGGTGCGATAGGCGATCGCCAGCCCCGATTGCACGGCGTGCGTCGCCGCCACCGCGACATTCTCCGCCGCCGCATCGAGCCCCGTCACCGCCGCCCCCAGCCGCGCGAGCGGTTCGCACAGCAGCCCTGCGCCGCACCCGACATCGAGCGCGCGCTTGCCGGCGAGCGGCGTGAACCCCGTGTCATCGCCGAGCCAGTGCGCGTCGATCCGTTCGCGCAGATAGCGCAGCCGCACCGGATTGAGCCGGTGGAGCATCGCCGACGAGCCTTTGGGATCCCACCATTCCGCCGCCATCGCGCCGAAATGTGCGGCCTCGGCCGGGTCGATAGTGGTTGCAGACGTTACGGTTGCGCTGTTCATGCCCGCTTTCTATCAGGACCGCCCGCATAGCCCAAGCCCCACCTCAAGGACTTCTGCCACTCATGGCCCGTATCGTGATGAAATTCGGCGGCACCTCGATGGCCGGGATCGAACGTATCCGCAGCGTCGCCGCGCGGGTGAAACGCGAAGTGGCGGCGGGCAATCAGGTCGCCGTCGTCGTCTCGGCGATGGCGGGCGAGACCGACCGGCTCGTGGGCTTCTGCCGCGAGGCGTCGTCGCTCTACGATCCCAAGGAATATGACGTCGTCGTCTCGGCGGGCGAGCAGATCACCAGTGGCTTGCTGGCGATCGCGCTGCAGGCGGCGGGCGTGCCCGCGCGCAGCTGGCTCGGCTGGCAGCTCGCCATCTCGACCTCGGACGCGCATGCCTCGGCGCGCATCCAGGACATCGACATGGCAGCGCTCGAGGCGAGCCTCGCCGCGGGTGAAGTCGCGGTGATCCCGGGTTTCCAGGGCGTCGACGAACATGGCCGCGTGACGACACTCGGCCGCGGCGGATCGGACACGTCGGCGGTCGCGATGGCGGCGGCGATGAAGGCCGACCGCTGCGACATCTACACCGACGTCGACGGCGTCTACACCACGGATCCTCGCATCGTGCCGCGTGCGCGCAAACTGAAGAAGGTGACGTACGAGGAAATGCTCGAGCTGGCCTCGGTCGGCGCGAAAGTGTTGCAGACCCGCTCGGTCGGCCTCGCGATGAAGGAAGGCGTGCGCGTTCAAGTGCTGTCGTCGTTCACCGGCGAGGACGCACCGATGGCGGATACATTGCCCGGCACGATGATCGTGGGCGAAGATGAGTTTTGGGAGGAGATCGACGATATGGAAAGCCAGCTCATCACCGGCATCGCGCACGACAAGAACGAAGCCAAGATCACGCTGGTCGCGGTGCCCGACAAGCCCGGCGCGGTCGCGGCGATCTTCGCGCCGCTCGCGCAGGCGAACATCAACGTCGACATGATCATCCAGAACATCGCGCATGCCGCGGGGTCGACCGACGTGACCTTCACCGTTCCCGCCGCCGATCTCGCGCGCTCGATCGAAGTGCTCAACCAGGGGCGCGAGGCGATCGGGTTCGCCGAGCTGGTCCACGACACGCGCGTCGCCAAGATCTCGGTGGTGGGCGTGGGCATGCGCAGCCATGCCGGCGTCGCCTCGACCATGTTCACCACGCTCGGCGAGCGCGGCATCAACATCCAGGCGATCTCGACCAGCGAGATCAAGGTCTCGGTGCTGATCGAGGAGGATTATACCGAGCTCGCGGTGCGCGTGCTGCACACCGCCTATGGCCTCGATGCGGAGGACGTCGCCGCCTGAACCGCGGCGCGCTCAGTCGTGGCCGAGCAGTTTCGTCGCGAGCTTGCCCACGAACGTCACCGGATCGCGCCCGCGGCCATAGCCGAAGTGGCGCATCTCGGATTTGTTGCAGTCGCGCTGCCCGGCGAACATGCCGCATGCGCCGACCGGGGTCAGCGCCGCCATGCCGGTGCCGCGTGTGACGCGGGCGTCGTCGGGCTCGTCGTCGGGATTGGCCCAGCCCTCAGCGGCCGCCATCGGCGTGCGATCATGCCGCGAGGCGCAGACGATGATGGCGGCGGAGGTCGACGCCGCGGCGCAGCGTCGCAGGATCGCGAGGCGGTCGCGCGCGGGCGAATGCGCGAGATCGAAGTCGATCGGCAAGGCCGCGCCCGCGCTCTGGAGGATCAGCATCAGCACCACCGACATCGGCCATCCTCCGCACTGCGTACGGAGTGGCGACAGATCGCGGCGGAACGATGGCAAACCTCTGCAGAAGCGCGGCTATTTCCGAGCGAGACGCCCGATCATTCCTTCCGCGCGTACGGCCGGCTCGCGATGCCCGACCAGTCCTGCTCGCCCATCCCGGCATCGACCGCGGCACCCATCCGCGTGCGCACCGCGTCGAGCACCGGCAGCGTGATCTGCGCCGCATCGGCGAGCTCGGTCGCGAGCCTCAGGTCCTTGAGCCCCAGCTTCATCTTGAAGCCCGGCGTGAAATCGCCCGAGACGATCTTGGGCGCATAGCTTTGATAGGCGCGTGCGCCGAACAGCGTGCCGGTCATCAAGTCGAGGAAGGTGTCGGCCGCGACGCCATTGTCGCCCGCCAGCGCGACGCCCTCGGACATCGCCTCGATCGCCATGGTGATCATCATGTTGCCCGCGATCTTGGCGGCATTGGCTTGGGCGGGTTCGGTGCCGAGCGGCCAGACCTTGGTCGAGAGCGTCTCGAGCAACGGGGTGATGGTGGCAACAGCGTCCTCGGGCCCTGCGACGACGACGTTGAGTTGCGCCGCGGCGGCGGCATCGGGGCGGCCGAAGACGGGGGCGGCGACGTACGCCAGGCCGCGCTTGGCATGGTCCGCCGCGAGTGCCTTCGAGAAGGCGACCGAGATCGTCGCGGCGACGATATGGATCAACCCGGCGCGGGCGGAGTCGAGTGCGCCCGAGTCGAGCAACACGCTGCGGATCGCGGCATCGTCGGCGAGCATCGTGAACACGACTTCGGTGTCGAGCGCGGCAGCGACACTGTCGACGATCGTGACGCCGGGGACTTCGGCTGCGTCGACCGGCGAGCGGTTCCACGCGTGGACCTGATGGCCCGCCTTGGCGAGGTTGACGGCCATGGCGCTGCCCATCTTGCCGAGCCCGATGAAACCGATCTGCATGTTGAGGATCCTGTCTGGAGAAGCTGCAAGCGCAAGCGTTTGGCGGGGAGGGAGGTTCCGGGGTCGGATGTGGTCGAAGGAAGAAGGTCGAAGGAAGAAGAAGGCCCTCACCCAACCCTCTCCCGCAAGCGGGAGAGGGCTTACGCGCTGCGGGCCGCCTGCCTCTTTCCCAGCCCTTCCTGCCTTTCTAACCGTCTCCCGCTTGCGGGAGAGGGTTGGGTGAGGGTCTTCTGCCTTCTGCCTTCTGCCTCCTGCCCATCCCCAACGCTATTCCCCGATCAAATGCACCGCCACCCGCCGCCGATGCGCACTCGTGCGATGTTCGAACAGATAAATCCCCTGCCACATTCCCAGCACGAGCCGCCCGCCCACCACCGGAATCGACAAGCTCGTCGCAGTCAGCGCCGCGCGCAAATGCGCGGGCATATCGTCGGGCCCCTCATCGTCATGTTCGTACGCCGCGCTCTCCGGCGCGATCTTCGCGAAATAGCGCTCGACGTCGCGCTGCGCGGCCGGCGCCGCATTTTCCTGAATCAGCAACGATGCCGAGGTGTGGCGGACGAACAATGTCAGCAACCCCGTCTCGATCGCGCTGTCCGCGACCCAGCGCACCACCGCGTCGGTCATCTCGTGGAGGCCCTGCCCGGGGGTCGCAATCACCAGTTCGGTCGAAGTCTGTCGCATGACGCGGGCTTGCCCCAAAGCCCCGCGCGCGGCTAGGCCTGCGCGCATGAACGAAATCTCCTCGACCGGCGCAGCGCGCCTCGCCCGGCGCATGGCGCGCGGTTCCGCATTTCTTGGCTCGGAGGTCGCGATCCTGTGTGGCGCGATGTCGTGGGTGTCAGAGCGCAACCTCGTTGCCGCGGTATCGAACGCCGGCGGCTTCGGGCTGATCGCATGCGGCGCGATGACGCCCGAGCTGCTCGACCGCGAGATCGCCGCGACCAAGACGCTGACCGACAAGCCGTTCGGCGTAAACCTCATCACGATGCACCCCGCGCTGTTCGACCTGATCGACGTGTGCAACCGCCACGGCGTGGGCCATGTCGTGCTGGCAGGCGGCCTCCCGCCGACGGGCTCGATCGATGCGATCAAGGCGAACGGCGCCAAGCTGATCTGCTTTGCCCCCGCGCTGTCGCTCGCCAAGAAGCTGATCCGCTCGGGCGTCGACGCGCTCGTCGTCGAGGGGATGGAGGCGGGCGGGCATATCGGCCCGGTGTCGACCAGCGTGCTCGCGCAGGAAATCCTCCCCGAAGTCGCCGACAAGGTGCCGGTCTTCGTGGCGGGCGGGATCGGCCGCGGCGAGGGGATCGCGGCGTATCTCGACATGGGCGCGGCGGGCGTCCAGCTCGGCACGCGCTTCGTCTGCGCGACCGAGAGCATCGCGCATGCCAATTTCAAGAAGGCGTTCCTGCGCGCATCTGCCCGCGATGCGGTGGCGAGCGTGCAGATCGATCCGCGCCTGCCCGTCATCCCGGTGCGCGCGCTCAAGAATGCCGGCGGCGACCTGTTCACCGCCAAGCAGCGCGAAGTCGCGCAACTGCTCGACGAGGGCAAGGTCGCGATGGCCGAGGCGCAATTGCAGATCGAGCATTATTGGGCGGGCGCGCTGCGCCGCGCGGTGATCGACGGCGATGTCGAGCATGGCAGCCTGATGGCGGGCCAGTCGGTCGGGATGGTGACCAAGGAAGAGCCCGTCGCCGAGATCATCGCGGTGCTGATGGCCGAGGCTGCGGCGGCGCTCGAGCAGCGCGCAGCCTAACGGTTGCGCGCGACGCGTGGAGCGTTCGCCTTACGCAAGTTAAAGATACAAATTAGGTCAATATCAAGGGTGTTGATTGCGCCGAGGTTCTTCCGTGTCTCGGTCGACACGCCGCCACTATAGGTGGCAGCGCTGGTAAAAAGCCCTGAAATATGCCACAAGACATCGATCTCGATTCGTTGGTCATGGCCAATGATCCATCGGATACTGTTTCGCGTCGTACAGCGTCTATCCATACTCTTGATGGGGTTGGCCGATGACGACGAACTTGCTCGATGTGCAGGAGGCGCTGCAGGCAAAGGGCTTCGATCCCGGGCCGCTCGACGGCGTGCGCGGGCGAAAGACGATCGCCGCGATCCTGGCATTCCAGTCCGCCGCAGGACTGATGCCCGACGGGATCGTCGGGCGGCAGACCCTCGCCAAGCTGATCCCCGGCACCGATCCCGCGACGCTGACGCTCGCCTCGACGATCCCCTGGCTTGCCGAGGCGCATCGCCTGCTCGGGTTGAAGGAAGATACTGGCGCCGGCAGCAACCAGCAGATCCTGCAATGGGCGCGCGATCTGCACATCGCATACGACGATGACGATGTCCCGTGGTGCGGGCTCTTCGTCGGCCATTGCATCGCGTCGCAACTGCCGCGCGAGCCGCTCCCCGCCAACCCGCTCGGCGCGCGGTCGTATGAGACATTCGGCAAGAAAGTCGCGCCGCAGCCGGGCGCTATCATGGTGTTCTGGCGCGAGTCGGAGGGCAGCGGCAAAGGCCATGTCGGCTTCTATGTCGGCGAAGACCAAGTCGGCGATTTCCTGATCCTCGGCGGCAATCAGGGCAACGCGGTGTCGATCATCGGCAAGCCGCGCGCGCGCTTCCTTGCGGCGCGGTGGCCGATAACCGCCCTGCCGGCGACGGGCGGGCCGGTGCTCGCCCAGGTTCCGGGTGTCGGCAACCAGGTCGAAGTGTAACGCGGCGCACGGTCCATCGGTTCAAGTGCCGAGCCTCCGCCCGCAGCCTCGTCGTGCCCTGGCAGCGGTTGATCGAGCGCGCGGATCACCGCGTCTCGGCATCGCCGACCTCCGCCCGGTAACGCCGCGTTAACCCTGTCATGCGACACCCAAGTCCCGGACTGGAGTTGCGTGATGAGATCGATTCGAATTTCGGCGTCCGCGCTGTTGCTGGCTGGAGTCGCGGTGATGAGCGGATGCGCATCGCATCGCTTGCCATCGGTCGCGACGGTCACGCCGCCCCCCGTGGCGATCGCCACGGCGCCCCCTGCGGGCAGCTATCCCGGAATGCCGATCCCCGCGCGCCTCGCCGACGGATCGTACGCCACGCCCAATCGCGCGCTCAGCGCAGCGGCGACCGTCTGGCACTTTCGCGCCGGGCTCAACGTCGCGGCGCTCGCGTGCCGCGGCCCCGGTGATGCGCTCGTCGCCGCGCGCTACAATGCAATCCTCACGCGCCAGAGCAGCGTCTTGCGCGACTCCGAAGCAAGGCTCGCCGACGAATATCGCGGCAGCGGCGGGACCGCATGGCGCGCGCGCTACGACCATGCGATGACCGTGCTCTACAATTTCTTCTCGCAGGGCTTTGCGCACGACACCTTCTGCGCGTCGGCGACGCAGATTCTCGCGGAGAGCGAGACGATCGCACCCGCAGCGTTCCCCGCCTTCGCGGCGGCGCGCCTGCCGGTGCTCGACGGCGCCTTTACCGATTTCTACGCGCGCTACGATCGCTGGCGCGCGGGCGCAGCGCCGGCTGCGATCACGGCACCAGCGCCGCCGCCGATCGTCGCGCAGCGCCGCGCAGCGCCGCGCGCGACGCTGGCATCGACGCCCGCGACGCCGTGGATCCAGCTCGATCAAGTCGCGTTGCTGCCCGATCCCGAGAGGCGCGAAGTCCACGGTGGTGCGCCGCGCACGCTCGCTGCGACGCGCCCGCGCCGCTGAGTCAGCGCTGGCCGATGACCATGCGCAGCGCGCCGAGGTCGCCCGAGACGAGATAGACCGCGATGGCCGCCCCGCCGCCGAACACCACGGCGATCGCGACCGACGCCAAGCCGGCAATGACGCCGCCTTGCCGCCGCCGCGCGAAGCTGCTGCGCTGGCTCGGCTTTCCGAGCTTGAGCTCGGCATAGCCCGCACCCGCGCCGCCGAGCGCGGTCATGATTACGGTGATCAGCGCGCCAAGCGGCGTCTGCCAGGCGAGCCCGATCGGCAGCACCAGCGCGAACGGCGCCGCCATCGCAAACGCCGCCAGCAGCTTCGCGCGGTTGATCTGGTCCTTGCTGACCGGCGCGACCGCGAGCAGATCGGGCGCATCCTCCGCCGACACCGTCAGCCAGGCAAAGCTGCCGACGAGCTGGCTCGCGATCAGGACGCTGGCAAAGGCGAGGGCTGGCGGCACCGGCACCGCATGGCGGCTGCCGAGCATCGCGAGCACGAGCGGCGCCATGTAGATCAGCCGCATCACGATCTGGAAGGCGAGCGCCGGATCGCGCGCGAGCAGCCGCCATTCCTTGGCGAAAATCGATCGCGTTAGCCCGGCATGGAACAGCCGCTGGCTCGCGCGGCCGGTCGGCTTGCTGCGCGACAGGCGGTTGCCGCCGTCCTGATAGCCCGACAGGAACAGCCGCTGGAGCGTCAGCCCCGCACCCGCAAACAGCAGCAGCGCGACGCCGAGCAGGATCGCGATCGCCAGCGGATCGCCGAACGCGGCGCGCCCCGGCAGGCTGCTCAGGCCGTGCGTGCCGAACCCGCTGGCACGCAGCCGCTCGAAGTGCGCGACCATCGCGCTGCCCTTGTGGTCGGCGCGCGGATAGAGCTGCGAGGCGAGGAACACCGCGCCGCCGAGCAACGCCGCGAGGATCTGCCCGAAGGTGCGCGCGGCCCGTGGCCCGACCAGCGTCGCGACCGCGAGCGTCAGCGCGATCCCGACGGCGCTCGCGGTCAAGGCGAGCGCGACGAGCAGCGCCACCACGCCGAACAACTGCGGGTGACCGAGCACGGCGACGGGCACGACGATCGGTAACAGCAATACGGCATAGGTCAGCGCGATCGTCGCGGCGATGCCGAGCATCTTGGCGAGCAGCACGCTGCTTTCGGGAATAGGCGCCGAGAAGAGCAGAGCCAGGTCGCCCGTGTCGTACAGGCTGCGCTGGCTGCCGAGAACCGCTTGCGCGGTCATGAAGCTCAGCATGAGCGCGCTCACGCCAAGCGCCGCGATGCGCAGTTCGGGCAGGACGGGGATCGCGGTGTCGCGCGCCGCCCAGCCGATCAGGCAGCCGATCGCCAGCCATGCCGCGATCAGCAGCCAGCCGATCACTTGCGTCGCGCCGAGCCGCGCGAGCAAGCCCCGCCGCCCGCTGGAACTGCGGGCGCGCACCGCCAGCCGCACTTCGTTCAGCGCGAGCCAGCCGAACGAGCCCGGCGGGACGTGACGCATCGCCCAGTTCACGCCGCGACGGCGTCCGGCGTGGTCAGGCGGATGAACGTGTCCTCGAGCGTCATCCCCTCGGTCCCCGCACGATCGCGCAATTCGTCGAGCGTGCCCGCGGCGAGGAGCTTGCCGCCGCCGATGATGCCGATCCGGTCGGCCATCCGCTCGGCGACCTCGAGGATGTGCGTCGTCACGATCACGGTCTTGCCAGCATCGACCGCGCTGCGCAGCGCGTCCTTGACCGAACGCGCCATGCTCGCATCGAGCCCGGTCAGCGGCTCGTCGAGGATCAACAATTTGGGATCGTGGATCAGCGCGCCGGCAAGCGCGACCTTCTGCTGCATGCCGCGCGAAAAGCCCTCGCAGCGCGTGTCGCGTTGCTCCCACAGGTCGAGCCAGTGGAGCAGCCGGTCGGCTTCCTGCGCGGCATGCGCCGGGTCCATCCGCCACAGCCCGGCGACGAAGGCCAGATATTCGAGCGGGCTGAGCTTGTCGTAGAGCATCGGCTCGTCGGGCAGCCACGCGGTGATCGCCTTGGCGCCGAGCGGATCGCGGCGTGCGTCGACGCCGAAGATCTCGATCGAGCCGGCGTCTGGCTTGGCGAGCCCGGCGACCATCCGCAACGTCGTCGTCTTGCCGGCGCCATTGGGCCCGAGCAGCGCATAGAGCTGTCCCGCGGCGATATCGAGGTCGAGCCCCGCGATGACGGGCTTGTCGAACGCCTTGGCCAAGCCTCTGATCCGCAGCGCCAAAGGGGAAGAGAAATCGCTCATGTGTTCTGTTTAGGCGATACACTCGGATCGTCCAGCCGAAACAGGGCCTCGACGGGACGATCGAGCGCGACGGCGAGTTTCAGCGCGAGAATCGTCGAGGGAACGAAGATTCCATTCTCCACGGTGTTGATCGTCTTGCGACTGACGCCGACGCGCTCGGCAAGCGCGGCCTGCGTCAGATCGAGCCGTTCGCGTTCGGCCTTGAGCGTGTTGTGGAGTGTTTCGGCCATTCAGCGCGCGGCCTGCAGTTCGAGCGTCGCGAGCCGGACCTGCGCCGCGACGATCGCCGTGGTAAAGATGATCCGCGCGCTGTCGCTTGCCGAGAGCAGCCCGGGCACGTCGCCGATCGCAAGCATCGCGGCGGCGGCGAGCAGGCCCGCCCAGAAGCCGATCGCACTGCTTGCGCGGCGATGCTCGCGCGTGACCTCGTCCTCGAGCAATTGTGCGAGCGGGCCGTTCTTCAACCGTGTCACCAGCGGCGAGAGATAGAGCACCGAGACGAGCGTGAAGCCGAACCACATGCCCTGGAAGAAGGAGCCCCGCGATGTCGCGAAGGTGAGGCCAAGCAACACGACGGTGAGGCCCGCAAAGGCGTATAGGCCAAGCGCGCGCGCGCGCGCCTTGCGTTCGGCGAGTTCGATCATTCCCATCATCATTCCCCTTTCGAGTCGTAACCTACGGGTTACATGTAACCTAAGTGTTACATCGCCGCAAGCGCCGTAAAGGGTTCCCTCGCTTGCCCGGTTAGATTAACAGCCGGGGCATGACGACGGCCAGCGACCTCGATCAGCCCGCGCAAGGCCGCATCGTCGGAACCGTCCACCGGTTTCCGCTGCGCGTCTATTTCGAGGACACCGATCTTTCGGGAATCGTCTATCACGCCAATTACCTGCGCTACATGGAGCGCGCGCGCTCGGACATGTTGCGCGTCGTCGGGATCGACCAGCGCGCGCATCAAGAAGCCGGCGGTGGAGCCTATGCGGTGACCGCGCTCGCGATCCGGTATCGCGCGCCGGCCAAACTCGACGACGCGCTGATCGTCCTGACGACGCTCCAGAATGTTCGTGCGGCGTCGGTCGATATTCAGCAACGAGTCATGCGCGGCGAGACGATACTCACCGAGGCAGACGTCACCGCGGCCTTGGTCGCGACAACGGGCCGGCCGCTGCGCCAGCCGAAGGAATGGATCGCGGCGTTTGCCCAAGCGATGGGCGAACGCGCGATGGGATCAGGGGATAGCGCCACGTGAACGAAATCATGCTCAACACCGACGCAACCACGCTGTCGCCGATCGCGCTGTTCCTCCAGGCCGACTGGGTGGTGAAGACGGTAATGATCGGTCTCTTGGCGGCGAGCGTGTGGACCTGGGCGGTGATCCTCGGCTTCTTCTTCCGGCTCGGCGCCACGCGTCGCAAGACCGCGGCTTTCGAGCGCGATTTCTGGAAGGCCGAGGATATCGATGCGTTCCACCGGCTGCATAACGAGAGCGATCTGCCGATCGCGCGCGTCTTCACGGCGGGCGTCGCCGAGTGGCGCCGTTCGACCGTTGGCGGGCAAGTCGACCGCGGCGGCACGCGCGAGCGGCTGGCGACGGCGATGGGCGCGGCGGTCGCCAATGAGATCGACCAGCTGTCCGATCGGTTGAACATCCTCGCGACGGTCGGCTCGGTCGCGCCGTTCGTCGGGCTGTTCGGCACGGTGTGGGGGATCATGCGCAGCTTCACCGGCATCGCGCAGGCGCAGAACACCTCGCTTGCCGTCGTCGCGCCGGGCATCGCCGAGGCGCTGTTCGCGACCGCGATCGGCCTGTTCGCGGCGATCCCGGCGGTGATTGCGTACAACCGCTTTTCGCATGGCATCAACCGCATCGAGGCGCGGCTCAACCGCTTCGCCGACGGTTTCCACGCGACGCTCAGCCGCCAGCTCGAGAGCGAGGTGCGCCGGTGAGGGGCGCATTTTATTCTCCCCTCCCGCAAGCGGGAGGGGAGTAGAAAATGTCGATGAACCTCCCCTCCCAGCGCGGCCGCGGGCGTCGCGCGCCGATGGCCGACATCAACGTCACGCCGCTGGTCGACGTGATGCTGGTGCTGCTGATAATCTTCATGGTCACCGCGCCGTTGCTTACCGCAGGCGTGCCCGTGACGCTGCCCGACAGCCGCGCGAAGGCGCTCGACCAGGACCAGAAGCCGCTCGTCCTGTCGCTCGACGGTGAGGGGAAGCTGTTCCTCGACAAGGATCCGCTCAGCGAAGCGATGCTGCCCGACGTGCTCGCGCAGCTTGCCGCCAAGGGCGATCCGGCCAAGCCGCCGCAGGTCTTCCTGCGCGCCGACCGCAAGCTCGATTACGGGCACGTCATGCGTGTGATGGGCGAGCTCAACCGCGCCGGCTATAACCGCGTTGCGCTGGTGACGGTGGGCCAGGACGGCCAATGACGCGAGCGGAGCAATACGGACTCGGGGCGGCCGTGCTCGGCCATGTCGCGTTGTTCGCGCTCCTGTCGCTTGCCTGGAGCAGCGCGCCTACCCCGCCGCCGATGAACAAGCCGATCGAAGTCTCGCTGGTCGACGACGTCGCGCTCGACCAGACCGCACCCGCGGCGCCTGAGCCGCCTGCGCAATCCGCCGCGCCCGATCCCGGGCCCCCCGCCGAGGCGCCGCCGCCCGAAGCGGAAGAGGTCGCGCCCGAGCCGGCTCCACCCAAGCCTGCGCCGGTGGTACCCAAGCCCGCGCCACCGAAGCCTGCACCCAAGCCGGCGCCGAAACCCGAGCCCAAGCCCGACGCAGTGCCGCCGCCCAAGCTCGCGCCGAAGCCCAAGCCTGCGCCCAGGAAACCCGCCGCCGAGAAATCGGAGGCGGCCGACAAGCCCGCTGCCAAGCCGGCACCCGCCAAGGCCGCACCCGCGAATGCCGCACCCGCCAAGAGCGCGGCATCGACCAAGGCGGTGGCGACCGCCAAGGCGACGGGTACCAATCCAAAGGCGACCAAGGCCAAGCCGACCGGATCGCTGCTCGACGATGATTTCCGCAAAGGCCTGACGCAGTCGCCCTCCAAGGCCAAGGCGTCCGAAGCCGCGCCCGGCGCGACGATGGATGCCAAGGCCGCCGCCGACATCGGCTCGGCGATCCGCCGCCAGGTCCAGCCGTGCGCCGATCGCCAGGTCAATCCGGGCCCCGGCGCGTCGCGTATCGTCGTGACGATCCGGCTGTCACTCAACCGCGACGGGTCGCTCGCCGGGCGGCCGACCGTGTCGGACGATCATGGCGGGGTCGATGACGAGAACCGCCGCTATGTCGACACGGTCGATCGCAACGCGATCGCGACCTTCGCCGGCTGCGCGCCGCTGCGTGGGCTTCCGCCCGAGCTTTACGACGTGCAACGCGGGTGGAAGACCTTTATCCTGCGCTACAAACTTCCCGGCTGAGGAAAGACGATGATGCTCCCCAAGACGATCCTCGCGCTTGCTCTGGCCGCGGTCCCCGCGGCGACCCTGGCGCAAACGGGATCGGCGCCGCTGCCGGTGCCGTTCCCGAATAGCCCGCAGACCGCGCCGCAGGCTGGCGGGCAGGCGGGCGCGGCCAATCCGCAACAGCAGGGCGAGCTCGTCGTCGATGTCGTCGGCGGCGTGTCGGCGCCGCTCGGCATCGCGATCCCGGTGATGCCGACGTCGGAGGCGGTCAGCACGGCTGCCGGTCGCACCGACGAACTCGGCCGGCAATTGTCCGATATCGTCACCACCGATCTGCGCAATTCGGGGCTGTTCAAGCCGCTCGGCGGCGACGCGCTCCATCCGATCGCCTATCCCGAAGTAACCGCGCCGACCTTCGATTACTGGGGTCCGGCAGGTGCCTCGGCGCTCGTCCAGGGGTTCGTCCGTGCCAATGGCGACGGGACGCTGACGGTCGGCTGCTATCTCTACGACGTCTCGTCGCGCGCCGAGATCGCGCGGCAGGGCTTCGTCGTGCCGCCGAGCGAATGGCGCCGTGCGGGGCACAAATGCGCCGACATGGTCTATTCGAAGCTGACCGGCGAAGGCCCCTATTTCGACAGCCGCGTCGTCTACATTTCGGAGACCGGCCCTAAGGGCAAGCGCATCAAGCGGCTCGCGATCATGGACCAGGACGGCGGCAACCACCGTTTCCTGACCAACGGCCAGGCGATCTCGCTGACGCCGCGCTTCTCGCCTGACCAGCGCTCGATCGTCTATATGAGCTATCTCAAGGATCGCCCCGCGATCTACGTCTATGATCTGGCGAGCGGATCGTCGCGGCTGCTCGTGGCGAGCGCCAACCTGACCTTCGCGCCGCGCATCTCGCCCGATGGCCGCTTCGTGCTGTTCTCGATGGCGGTCGGCGGCAATACCGATATCTACCGTGTAGCCTTCACGGGCGGCAGTCCGCAGCGGCTGACCGATTCGCCCGGGATCGACACCGGCGCGACCTATTCGCCCGATGGCGGCCGAATCGTGTTCGAGAGCGATCGCTCGGGCACGCAGCAGCTCTATGTGATGAATGCCGACGGATCGTCGCAGCAGCGCATCAGCTTCGGCAGCGGGCGCTATGCGACCCCGGTGTGGAGCCCGCGCGGGAACCTCATCGCCTATACCAAGATCGGCGGATCGTTCCGCATCGGCGTGATGAGCCCGGCGGGCGGCAACGAGCAATTGCTCACCGACGGCGCGCAGGACGAGGGCCCGAGCTGGTCGCCCAACGGCCGCGTCATCATGTTCTTCCGCTCAGGGATGGGCGGCGGCGGGCGGGCCGATCTGTGGTCGGTCGATCTCACCGGGGTCAATGTCCGGCGCGTTCCGACGGTGCTCGATGGATCCGATCCCGCCTGGGGACCGTTACGCCCCTGATATCAAGCCAAGCGTTTGACTCACCGTTGCGACCGGGCGAAGCCGTTGGCTTACCTCGGTCTGTGCCCGAAACGACCTTTTACCTCTGGGAGAAGCCGCCATGGCGAAACTGACCACGACGCTGCTGATTGCCACCGCTCTGCTCGCAACCACCGCGTGCAGCAAGAAGCGCCCCGCCGAGCTGCCGCCCGCGCCCGGGGCGGTAACCGATCAGAGCGGCTCGGGCGGGCAGGGAGCCATCGTTCCCGGTTCGCGCGCCGATTTCGAGCGGTCGGTGACGAGCAACACCGTCAATTTCGCGCTCGACAGCTACAGCCTCGATGACCGTGCGCGGTCGATCCTCGACAGCCAGGCGACGTGGCTCGCGCGCTATCCCAACACGCCGGTGAGCCTCGAAGGTCATGCCGACGAACGCGGCACGCGCGAATACAATCTGGCGCTTGGCGATCGTCGTGCGCTCTCGGCGAAGAACTATCTCGCGGCACGCGGCGTCGCGCCGGGCCGGATTTCGACGATCAGCTACGGCAAGGAACGCCCGATCGCGCTGGGTTCGGACGAAGCCAGCTGGGCGCAGAACCGTCGCGCGGTGACGATCGTGCTGAACTAAGCTGATCCGTCACCCCGGGCTTGTTCCGGGGTCCACTCGGATGCGCGCCCTACGGTCGTAGAATGTGTGGCACGGTGGACCCCGGCACGCGGCCGGGGTGAAGAAGATGGGGATGGGGGCGACGTCGGCTTTTGCTGGCGTCGCCCTTGCCATGTCCGTGACCCTTACCCCTCCCGTCGCTATCCTCCACACTCCCTCTCTGAACGGGCGAGGGAATAGGCTTGCCTCTCCCTAAATCCCGATATAAATGTGATATCACATTAACGGGAGGCATTGATGGTCGAGTCGCCAACACGCAACACAGCACTCACGCTGTCGCACGAACACACCGCGGCTACGTCGAGCGGGTACATGATGTTGATCGTGATGCTCGTGGCGCTCGGCTTCGGGCTGTTCGGCGCGAGCTTGCTTCAGGACGAATCGACGCTCGGCGGCGCGCTTGTCGCGATCGCGGCGCTCGTCATCGCCTTTGTCGCCTGTGGTTTCTACATGCAGCAGCCCAACCAGGCGACCGCGATCACGCTGTTCGGCGCGTATAAGGGCACCGATCGCAAGACCGGCTTGCGCTGGCTGCTCCCCTGGCTCGCGCGGAAAAAGGTTTCGCTGCGGGCCAACAACATGATCTCCGAGCGGTTGAAGGTGAACGACCTGCGCGGCAACCCGATCGAGATCGCCGCGCAGGTCGTGTGGCGCGTCACCGACACTGCGCAGGCGCTGTTCGACATCGACGATTATAAGGCGTTCGTCATCGTCCAGATCGAGGCGGCGGTGCGCACGATCGGCGCGCGCTACCCGTATGACGATTTCGAGCATCAGGAAGTGACGCTGCGCGGCAATCACGACCAGGTCGCCGCCGAGCTGCGCGCCGAGCTGATCGCGCGCCTCGCGACCGCGGGGATCACCGTTGACGAATGCGGCTTTACGCACCTCGCTTATGCTTCGGAAATCGCCGGCGCGATGTTGCGTCGCCAGCAGGCGCAGGCGGTGGTCGCGGCGCGCAAGACCTTGGTCGAGGGCGCTGTCGGGATGGTCGAGATGGCGCTCGCCTTGCTCAGCGAGAAGAACGTCGTCGAGCTCGATGACGAGCGCCGCGCGGCGATGGTCTCGAACCTGATGGTCGTGTTGTGCGGCGAGCGCGATACGCAGCCCGTCGTCAACGCCGGCTCGCTCTACCAGTAACGAGCTGGACGGTGGCGGCTCCTCCCAAGAAGGCGTTCGCGCTTCGCCTCGACCCTTCGCTGTACGCGGCGGTCGAGCGGATCGCGGCGGCCGATCTCAGGAGCGTCAACGCCCAGTTCGAATGCCTGCTGCGCGAGGCGCTCGCCAAGCGCGGCGTGAAGCTCGAAGCGCCCAACCCGCCCCGGCGCGGGCGGCCACCCAAGGAGGACGACGATGCAGACGCGTGACGTGATCGACCATTACCGCGCCGAGCCGGGTTATTGGTTCGTGCCCAAGCTGTTCGGCATCGGCGCGACGCCAGTGACGTGGCAGGGCTGGGCGCTGACGATCGGGTTTGCGGCGTTGCTCGTTGCCGACATTCGCTTCGTGCACGAGCCGGTCGCGCAAATCGGCATCGGCGTTGCGCTGTTTGCAGTCTTCACTGTGATCGCGGTGCGCAAGACCAAGGGCGGCTGGCGCTGGCGCTGGGGCCTACGCGGCTGAGCTGAACCGTCAGCCGAGCGCCTGGTCGAGCAATTTCGCCAGGCGCAGCCCGCCGCGCTCGACCTCGAGCCGCGCGATCGGCACGGCCTTCTCGATCGTCGCTTCGTCCATCGTGACGTGCGCCGGCGTCGGCGCGCAGGGATCGGCCATCACGCTCGCATAGGTCACGTCGCGCGCGACCTGCCAGCTCTCGCGGCTCCAGTCGGTGACGTCGCCCGCGGCGATCTTCGCGCGCACGGCGGCCGGGTAGCGGCGCACGATCGGCGGCCCGCTGGTGATCGCGCGCTCGGCGAGATAGCCGTCCCAGATGCTGTGGAGGTTCAGCCGCGCAGTGCCGTAGCCGCCATAGCTGGCGAGCACCTTGTTGCCGCCCTGATCGTCCTTCTCGCCGGCATGCAGCGGCTGGTGGAGATCGCCGACGAAGTGGACGAGGAAGGCGAGCGCCTCGACGCGGTCGTGGAGCGGCGCGCGCTTGTTCTTGAGCACAGCGACGTCCTTGGTGATCTGCGCCGAGACGCAATTGCCGTCCTTGCACGCCGCGACGAGGTCGAACGGGTGGCAGATGTTCACGTCCTGATAGTGCCAGTTATAGGCATAGCCGAAGCGCGATTTGCCGTCGGGGCCCTTCAGCGGCTTGATGCAATCGGCCCACACCGCGGCGTCGGATATGGTCGAGGCCTTGCACTCGGGCGTGCCGAGCAGCTCCGAATGTGCGAGCAGCGCGCGGATCGCCAGGCGCGTCTTGGGGCGGACATTGGCGTCGGCGATCTGCGCGATCGTCTGGTGGCCATATTCCCAATAGGCCGCCGCCGGCGACGCGGTCGCCGCGATGATCAAGGTGGCGGCAACGGCAAGGCCGGGACGAACGCGACGGAGACTGGTCATGGGCTCCGGCCTTAGCGGCGTTGCTCCTCCCGCGAAAGCGGGTCTCGCAAGTCCGATGCCGAAACGAGACGTTCCG
Organism: Sphingomonas sp. 10B4; assembly: GCF_035019905.1. NCBI lineage: Bacteria > Pseudomonadati > Pseudomonadota > Alphaproteobacteria > Sphingomonadales > Sphingomonadaceae > Sphingomonas > Sphingomonas sp. 10B4. Next base: position 31,213 of record NZ_JASJVC010000031.1, read on the forward strand.
TCGCCGTCACGCCCGCTCTTCGCGCCTTCGCGTCTTCGCGTGAGAAAAGAAGGGGTGCTCACGCGAAGACGCGCAGGCACGAAGAGGCGAAAGCAACCGCCTCTGCATCCGCCGCGCCTCTGCGCGAACCCATCTTCTTTTTCGCGCAGAGGCGCGGAGGACGCGGAGGAGAAGAAGGGTTTTGCCTTGCAGGCTATTCGTCGCCGAACACCGCGACTTCGCGGCCCCCGGCGGAGTCAAGGCGCGCGCGGTACATGCCCGGCGTCGAGAACCGCCACAGCGCCTCGCCCTGCGGCCCCGCGACGATGATGCCGCCGGTCCCGCCGAGCGCGGTCACTTCGGCCAGCACCGTCTCGACCGCCGCTTCCAGCGTTTCGCCCGCCAGCCGCACCCGCGCGCAAATCTCGTGCGCGACGTTCGCGCGGATGAAGAATTCGCCCGATCCGGTGCACGAAACGGCGCCTGCGCGATCATCGGCATAGGTGCCCGCGCCGATCAGCGGCGAATCGCCGATCCGGCCCCAGCGCTTGCCTGTTACCCCGCCGGTCGAGGTCGCGGCGGCGACATGGCCGTGCACGTCGCACGCCACCGCGCCGACCGTGCCATATTTCATGTCGACATCGAACGCGCCGCCGCCTTCGAGCATCTCGTCGAGCTGCGCGCGCCGCTCGGGCAGGACCAGCCAGTCCTGTGTCGCGGGCTCGCAGCGTTGCTCCACCGAAAACGCGTCGGCCCCCGCACCACTCAGCAGCACATGCGGACTGTTCGCCATGACGGCGCGGGCAAGGCTCACCGGATTGCGTGTCGCCGTCACCCCTGCCACTGCGCCCGCATTGCGATCCCGACCGTCCATGATCGCTGCATCGAGCTCGGCGACACCGGCGTGCGTCAGCGCCGCGCCGCGCCCCGAATTGAAGTGCGGATCATCCTCGAGCACGCGCACCGCCGCCTCGACGGCATCGAGCGCCGCACCGTCCGCTGCCAGCACCGCCGCGCCCGCATCGAGCGCGCGGCCGAGCGCGGCGCGCGCACCCTCGGCCTGTGCCTGCGAGACGGTGTCGCGCGTCATCTGTCCCGCGCCGCCATGGAGTATCAGGGTCCAGCTCATCACGTCTCTTTCGTCTGGGGGAAGGGGCGCAGCCCGATCAGCGGGCGCAGCCAGCCGATTTCGCGGCCGATCGCGTAAAACAGCCAGCATCCGACCAGCGTCGTCACGACCAGCACGCCGAACTCGACCAAGCGCGGCAGGCCGAACGGGAGAAGCGCGCCCTCGACCCCGACGATGATCGTCTGGTGAATGATGTAGAAGGGGAACACCGCCTCGGTCAGCACGCGGCGCCACGGCAGGTCGCGGTTGAGGTGGCTGTCGGCAAAGCCGATCAACGCGACGATCATGCTCCAGCCCTGCACGGCGCGCGCGCTGGCGAACAGGATACCCCATGGCCAGGTCGGCATCGAGCTGTTCGGCCAGCGCAACTCGGTCGCGGCGACAATTCCGTAGCAGGCGATTCCGATCGCCAGCGCCCATGGCCACAATCGCCGCATCGTCGCCAGCGCCGGCGTGGACCCGGCGAGCGCGAAGCCGAACAGGAAGGCGGGCAGATATTGGACATGGCTCACCGAATCGCCGACCAGATCGTTGCTCGGCCCGATCCCGGGGAACAGCCAGGCGCTCACCAGCACGAGCCAGGCGGCCGGGAGCAGCCACACCAGCCACCCGCCGAACAGCCGATCGAAGCCGCGCTGAAGGCTGCGCTGCCCCATCGCGGCGACGAGCACCGCCAGCACCATCGTGTAGATCCAGAGATACGCGACGAACCAAAGATGCTGCCACGTCGGCAGCGCGAGGCCGTTGACGACGCGGAAGCTGAAATAATCGTGGAGCAGGAAATACCCGAAATCATGGGTGTAGCCGTGCTGCGTGATGAGCTCGACCCACGGCTGGAGCGGCACCACGACGATCACGCCGAACAGGAGCGGGATGATCAGCCGCCACGTACGGTTGACCGCGAAATGCCCGGTTGCGGGCCCGCGTACCAGCAGCGCCCGGCTGGCATAGCCCGACACGACAAACAGCAGCAGCAACCGCCAGCTGTTGACCGCGAGCATCGGGATCGCGACCCATGCCAGCGGCTGCGCGGTCTTGGCATGATATCCCCACGGCACGAACACCATGCCGATATGATAGAGGATCAGCAGCGCGAACGCGCCGATGCGCAACCAGTCCAGTCCGTAATGCCGTTCCATCGCGCGGCCCTAATGCGATGTGCCCGATCGAGCAAACTCTAGCGGTTTCCGATGGCGCGGATCGTCGCTATATGGGCGCGACCAACCAGAGGAAGTTTTCCATGTCCCTCCGCCCGTGGCGCGACATCAACCGTCGTCAGAGCCGCCAGATCATGGTCGGCAACGTGCCCGTCGGCGGCGACGCGCCCGTCACCGTCCAGACGATGACCAACACGCCGACCGACGACGTCAAGGCGACGATCGACCAGATCCGCCGCTGCGAGGATGCCGGCGTCGACATCATCCGTGTGTCGTGCCCCGACGTGGAAAGCACCGCGGCGCTGAAGCAAATCGTCCGCGCGAGCCGCGTGCCGATCGTCGCCGACATCCATTTCCACTACAAGCGCGCGCTCGAAGCCGCCGATGCGGGTGCGGCGTGCCTGCGCATCAACCCCGGCAACATCGGCTCGCCCGCCCGCGTCAAGGAAGTGATCGACGCGGCCAAGTCGAACGGCTGCGCGATCCGCATCGGCGTCAATGGCGGGTCGTTGGAAAAGCATCTGCTCGAAAAATATGGCGAGCCGTGCCCCGACGCGCTGGTCGAATCGGCGATGGACCATATCAAGATCCTGCAGGACCATGACTTCCACGAGTTCAAGGTCGCGGTGAAGGCGTCGGACTTCTTCCTCGCGGTGGCGGCGTATCAGCAACTCGCCGAACAGGTCGATTGCCCGCTGCATCTCGGCATTACCGAGGCGGGCGGTTTCGTCGGCGGGACGGTCAAGTCGTCGATCGGGATCGGCTCGCTGCTGTGGTACGGCATCGGCGACACGATCCGCGTCTCGCTCTCGGCCGAGCCCGAGGACGAGGTCCGCGTCGGCTTCGAGATCCTGAAAGCACTCGGCATCCGCAACCGCGGCGTGCGCGTTGTGTCGTGCCCGTCGTGCGCGCGACAGGGGTTCGACGTGATCCGCACCGTGCAAGCGCTCGAGGAGCGGCTCCAGCATATCCGCACGCCGATGTCGCTCTCGGTCCTCGGCTGCGTCGTCAACGGCCCGGGCGAAGCACGCGAGACCGATATCGGCCTGACCGGCGGCGGCAACGGCAAGCATATGGTGTATTTGTCGGGCGTGACCGATCACACGGTCAATTCCGAGGATATGCTCGAACATATCGTCAAGCTGGTCGAGGAAAAGGCAGCGTCGATCGAAGCGCATGATGCGGCGCTGGCAGCGGCGGCGCCGGTGGCTGTGGCGGCGGAATAGGTCTTGTGGTATGTGTCAGGTCTCGGGAGGCCTGACATGACCTATCATGCCAAAGTGATCGCTGGCGGCAAGATCGTTATCCCGGCGGAGTTGCGCCGCGAATTGGGGATTGCGGACGGTGACTCGCTCGTGCTCGCCAAGAGCGACGATGGCGGAATATCGCTGAAAACCTACGGGCAGGTCGTCCGGGAGGCGCAGCAGGCGTTCCGCGAGATGACCGGTGACGACTATTCCGTTGATCAGTTCTTGCGTGAGCGCGTGAGCGACTGGCGCGAGGAATGAGCGTCGTTCTCGATGCGTCAGCAATTCTCGCGGTGCTGTTGGATGAACCCGGCGCGGAGATTGTGATCCCGGTGATGCGCGGGAGCGCGCTCTCGGCGGTGAACGCGTCGGAGACGTTCCAGCGTGCGGCAGACAAGGGCCATCAGACACAGCGCGTTCTCACATTGCTGAAGGGCCTTGAGATCGAAGTCGTTCCTTTTTCGGTGGATCACGCGATCGCTGCGGCCGATTTGCGTCCCGCAACCAAGGCGGCGGGTATTTCGCTCGGCGATCGCGCCTGTCTGGCGCTCGCCGCCGAGCGGCGCGCGACCGTCTATACCGGAGACCGTCGACTCGCCGGCGTCGATATCGGTCTCGAACTTCGACTGATCCGCTGAACATGCGTGTGCCAACACCGAAGAAGGTGGGTGCGGCGCTCGCTTTCGCTGTCGCCGCCGCCGGCATCGCGACCTATTCGGCGATGGACGTGCTGATGAAGGGCCTCAGCATCACCAGCGGCGCCTATTCGGCGGTGCTGTGGCGCTCGGTCGTCGGCGTGGTGTTGCTCGGCACGATCTTCGTGCTGCGGCGGCGGCCGTTTCCAGGGCGCGCGGCGCTCAAGCTGCACGCGCTGCGCGGCGCGACGGCGGGCTTTTCGGTGCTGCTCTTCTTCTGGGGCCTCGTGCGCGTGCCGATGGCGCAGGGGATGGCGCTGACCTTTCTCGCGCCGCTGATCGCGCTCTATTTTGCTGCCGCCTTGCTTGGCGAGACGATCCGGCGTGCGGCGATCCTCGGGTCGATCGTCGCGAGTCTGGGCGTGCTGGTGATCGCCGCAGGGGAGGTGCAGGGGCATGCCTCGACCGCCCATGTGCTCGGCTCGCTCGCGATCTTCGCCGCGTCGATCTTCTACGCCTACAGCCTGATCCTGCTACGCCAGCAGGCGCAGGTCGCCGATCCGCTCGAGGTCGCCTTGTTCACCAGCGTGGTGCTTGGGGGGCTGCTGCTGCTCGGCGCGCCGTGGTTCGCCGGGCTGCCGACCACAGCGCAGCTTCCGTCGATCGGCGTGGCGGCGGTGCTCGGGTCGCTTTCGGCGATGGCGCTCGCCTGGGCGTACAGCCATGCCGAGGCGCAGGTGCTGGCACCTGTCGAATATACCGCTTTCGTCTGGGCGTCGCTGTTCGGCTGGTGGGTTTTCCACGAGACCGTCTCGCTCTACACCGCGGGCGGCGCGGCGCTGATCATCCTGGGATGCGTCCTCGCCGTGCGCGGCCATGCCGCACCCGCTCCACAAACCGAGGCTGCCGCATGATCGAAATCCGTCCCTCCACCCCCGCCGACGTCGCGCTGATCCTGCATCTCGTGCGCGAGCTCGCCGAGTTCGAGCGCGCCGCCGACAAGGTCGTCGCGACCGAGCCGTTGCTCCACGACGCGCTGTTCGGGCCGCACCCGGCCGCCGAGGCGGTGATCGCCGAGCTCGACGGCAAGCCCGTCGGGATGGCGCTGTTCTTCCACAATTTCTCGACCTGGACCGGCTGGCGCGGGCTGTATCTCGAGGATCTCTACGTCACGCCCGAGGCACGCGGCGCGGGCGTCGGCAAGGCGTTGCTCCAGCATCTCGCCAAACTCGCGGTCGAGCGCGGCTGCACGCGCTTCGAATGGTCGGTGCTCGACTGGAACGAGAAGGCAATTGCCTTCTACCGCTCGATGGGCGCCGCGCCGATGGAGGAATGGACCGTCTACCGCGTCACCGGCGATGCGCTCGCCAAGCTGGCGGGGCAGGGCTGATGCCGGTCGATTCGGGCCTGATCGCCTGGATCGAGGAAGCGCTCGCACCGCTGGGCACCGTGACCAAGCGCGCGATGATGGGCGGGGCGACGCTCTATCTCGACGGCACGATCTTCGCGATCGCGGTCGAGGACGGGCTGTGGATCAAGGCCGATGCGACGAGCGATGCGGTGTGGGATGCCGCCGCCTGCCCGCGCTTCAGCTATACGATGGGCGAGGGGCGTGAAGGCTCGATGAACTATCGCCGCGCGCCCGACGATGTCTATGACGACGCCGATGCGCTGCGCGAATGGGCGGCGCTTGGCGTTGCGGCGGGGATGCGCGCGCCAGTGAAGAAGGCGTGGACGTAGCCGCTACCACCCCTCCCCTTCAGGGGAGGGGCAGGGGGTGGGGGAGGTCTCACCGAGCCTGTCGGCGGTGGACGCGATGGACGGCCCCACCCCAACCCCTTCCCTAAAGGGGAAGGGCTCAAGCGATTCAGTCCTGCTGCGCGACTTCGCCCGGTGCAGGGTCGCCGGCCTTCTTGGCCTGCTCATAGCGTTCGATCGCTTCGATCACGACCTTGCGCGCTTCGTCGCGGTCGCCCCACTTGCCGACGCGGACCCACTTCTTCTTTTCGAGGTCCTTATAGTGCGTAAAGAAATGCTCGATCTGCTCGAACACGATCTCGGGCATGTCGCCGCGCTCGTTGACGTTCGAATAATACGGGAAGGTCGAATCGACCGGCACGCAGACGAGCTTCTCGTCGCCGCCGGCCTCGTCCTCGAGGTTCAACACCGCGATCGGCCGCGCGCGCACGACGCAGCCTGGGATGAACGGCGAACGCGCGACGACGAGCGCGTCGAGCGGGTCGCCATCGGGCGAGAGCGTGTGCGGCACGAAGCCGTAATTCGCCGGATAGCGCATCGGCGTGTGCAGGATGCGGTCGACGAACAGCGCGCCCGACGCCTTGTCGAACTCATACTTGACCGGCTCGCCGCCGGTCGGAACTTCGATGATCACGTTGAGGTCGTCCGGCGGGCCCTTGCCGACCGGGATCATGTCGATACGCATAGTAAGTCCTTAACTACACTGAATAATATGGAAGAAAATCGGCCTTAACGCGGTGCCAGCAAACGGTCCAGTCCACCCTCTCCGGTGCCGATCTTCTGGAGGTGCGGATAGCGCAAGCCCTCGTGATAGTCGATGCTGACCGGGCTGATCTGGTCGTTGCTTTTGACCAGCAGAACGATTGGCGTCTTGCGCGCTTTGGCGGCGGTGACCGCGCCCTTCAGCGCGCTGTCGGAGAAGGCGGTGCCGTCGACCGCGACGATGCTGTCGCCGATCGTCAGCCCGGCCTTGTACGCGGGCGAGTCCCAGCCGACGCCGGTCAGCTTGCCGTCCTTGTCGACCGTCAGGCCAAGCGAGAAGGTGAGGTTGGTGTTCTTGCGTGCGGCCTCGGCATTCTTGAAGGCGAGCGTCGGCTCCTCGGTATAGACCAGCTTGTAGCCATTCGCCTCAAAGCCCTTCAGCGGCGCCGGGGCGCCGGTCTCGATCAGCCGCTTGGTGAGCAGACCGGCCCAGTCGTACGGCTGGATCGCGGTGAGCGTCTTGACCACGTCGTCGAACGTGTAGGTGACTTCGCCGTAATCGCCGTCGTTGAGGCCGAAGAACGCACGTCCGAAATCGTCGATCGATTTCTTGCCGCCCGATTGCTGGCGCAGGATCGAATCGACCTCCATCCACACCAGCAGGCCCTCGTTGTAATAATCCTCGGAGCGCTGATAGCTCGTCCAGCCCTTGGGGCGGCGCTGCGAGATCGTCGGGTCGTTGGTCGTATCGACCATGTCGCGCCAGTTGCGTGCCGGGCGATTGTCGAGCTCGGCCATGATCGCGGCATAGCCGTCGAGCGTATCCTGCTTCGACACGATCCCCGAGCGCGCCTGCAGCACATAGCCCCAGAACTGCGTCTGGCCCTCATAGACCCACAACAGGCTGCCGCGCATCGGCATGCGGAAATCGGGGGTCCACAAATCGGCGCCGCGGCGGAACTTGCCGTCCCAGCTGTGATTGTATTCGTGCGGCAGCAGGTTGCGCGAGCCCGGGCCGTCCTTCCACTTGGTGAAATAGCCAAGCTTGACGCCGTCTTCCGACGAGCGGTGATGCTCGAGCCCAATCCCGCCCATCACGTCGGAGATCGACAGCAGGAATTCATAGGTGTCGTAATGCTGCGCGCCGTAGAGCTTGACCGCCTGATCGACCAGCCGCTTGTGCGCGTCGATCTGATCGGGCGTTGCAGCGAGCTCGGCGGGCGTATCGGCATAGACGTCGAGATTGACGCGCGGCGAGAGCGGCCACTGCTTGTAATAGCGCCCGGCGAGGACGGGCGAATCGACCAGCACTTCGTAATTGGTGAGCTGATAGGCATAGGTCGAGCCGTTCGCCTTCGACGGCAGGCCCGACGAGGCGGTGAAGCCAATCGGGTATTTGACCACAGCCTTGACTGGAATCTGGCGCGTGAAATAGCCCGCCGGATAGAGGCTCATCGAATTCCACTGCAGCCGCAGCATGTTCGGGGTCATCACCACCGAGCCCTGGTCGCCTGCGGTCGCCGAGAGGAACTGCAAGTCGATGTCGAGGTTCTTTGCGCCCGCCGGCACGTCGATGTGGAAGGCGTAGACGTCGACCGGATCGCGCGTCCACGCGACCTCCTTGCCACCCGCGCGAATGTGCAGGCCGGCGAGCTTGTCGAGCTGGCCGGTCGGCGAATGGTTGCCCGGCAGCCATTTTGGGAAGAGCAGCACCATGTGGCCCGCGCTCACGCCGCTGATCGTCTCGCGCGTCGTGAAGATGCCGCGCGTCGTGTCGGTCGCGTCGATGTCGAGGCTGATCGTGCCGGGAAAGGGCGTGTCGCGCGCTTCGGGGATCGTGTCGACGATCGGCACCGGCTGCGGCTTGGAATTTTCGGCCAGCACCGGCGATGCGGTGGTGGCGAGCAACAGGGCGGTGAACGCGACGCGACGGATCATGCAGGGGAGCTTTCTTGGGAAGAGCGGCTTTGACGGTGGTTAAAGCGGTTGAAGCGCGCGCCGTCCAGCCCCCCGCCGCGCGATTCCGCTACGACCCGCTGCTGCTGCCGAGCACGTTGATCGTGAAGGCGAGCACGCCGATGTTGAACACGAACGCCGCCAGGCACTGGCCGAGCGACACGCGCCGCATCCGCCGCGACGAGATTTCGACGTCGGAGGTCTGGAAGGTCATGCCGAGCGTGAAGCTGAAATAGAGGAAGTCCCAATAATCGGGCTCGGCGCATTCGGGGAAATCGAGCCCGCCCGAATCCTGCCCGTCGTCGTCGCAGTCCGAATAGAAGAGATGCGCATAATGCAGCGCATAGACGGTGTTCGAAAACAGCCACGCAAACACCAGCGTCGCGATCACCAATACGGTCGCGGCAACGCTCGTCTTGCCCTGCAATTCCTTGGCGACCGAAGTGAGGATGATGAGCATCGTCACGCCGGTGAGCACGAGCAGCCCGGCACGATTGGCGTCGTTGTTCGCGGCGGCCTTGCGCATCTTGTCGGCCTCGCCGTGGCCGAGCAGCGTCGAGATCGCGATCAGGAACACGGCAGCGGCGACGTCGAACGCCGCCATCGCACCGCGCCCCCAGCCGAGCGGGGGGATGGCGACGAATAGCCCGATCACGAACAGCGTCGCGAACAGGATGAAGCGGGGCGGGGCGACCTTGTTGCCGAGATTCAGACCCATGCAACAGAGCTACCGCGCTTTTGTGCGGGGTGAAATCCTCGCGCAAACATAACGTTTCTGTCACATCTGCAGCGCGCGGTTCGCCATCACCCCTGCGATGAACAGCAGGTACACGCCGAACACGCGCTTGAGCGGCTCGGCCGGCAGCGCATGGGCCGCGGCGACACCGAGTGGGGCGGTGAGGATCGACATCGAGGTGATGACGACCGCGCCGAGCAGATTGACATAGCCGAGCGAGCCGACCGGCAGGCCGGGCTTGCCGAGCCCGATCAGGATCCAGCCGATCGTGCCGGGCACCGCGATGATGAAGCCGAACCCGGAGGCGGTCGCGATCGCCTTGTGGATCGAGCGGCCGCACAGCGTCATCACGATCACCGCGACCGTCCCGCCGCCGATCCCAAGCAACGAGGAGAAGAGGCCAAGCCCACCGGCGATCGCGGCGCGGGGCAGGCCGCTCGGCATCGTGTCGCTGACCTGGCGCCGCGCGAGCCTGGGCACGAGGAAATTGATCGACATCAGCACGATGCCGCCAGCGAAGATGAAGGTCAGCGTCTGCCCCGTCATCCGCTGTGCGAGCAGCACGCCCACACCGACGCCGAGGATGATCCACGGCGCCCAGGTCTTGAGGATCTCGAAATCGACCGCGCCGCGTTTGTGGTGACTGAGCGTCGAGCGCAAAGCGGTGACGACGATCGTCGCGAACGACGTCCCGATCGCGACATGCGTATATTCGCTCTTCGCGCCGCCGAGCAGCGGCAGCAGCGCGATCATTGCGGGAACGACGACGAAGCCGCCGCCGATCCCGAACAGTCCGGCGGCAAACCCCGCGAACAGCCCGGCGGCGAGCATGGCGAGGATGGCGGGCGCCCAGGCGAGCACGGCGCTCATGCGCTGGCACGCGGGAATGGGACAACGGACACGGCAAACAGACGCATGGCGACCTTTCCGAAACGAGCCGGGTGAGATCCTGCGGATGCTGAAATGGGGACTGTTGCCGCCCCCGTTACGCTTATGCTGCGGCGCGGGAGCCGGACGTGTCAAGCCGCTCTTCCTCCCCTCCCTTCCACGCAGGGGAGCAGAATCCACAACCATCTGGCGTTCGCCCGAACGCTCGCATAGAGAACGCACCCTTATGGCCCGCATAGAAACCCCAAAACGCATCCGCGGCACGCAGGACATCTTCGGCGAGGAGCAGCGTCGCTTCGCACACGTCATCGCGACGTTCGAACGCGTCCGCCGGCTCTATTGCTTCCAGCGCGTCGACATCCCCGTGTTCGAGAGCACCGCGGTGTTCGCACGCTCGCTCGGCGAGACGACCGACGTCGTGTCGAAGGAAATGTACACCTTCGAGGATCGCGGCGGCGATTCGCTGACGCTGCGCCCCGAATTCACCGCCGGCATCGCGCGCGCCTATCTGACCGAGGGCTGGCAGCAATACGCGCCGCTCAAGATCGTGACGCATGGGCCCGTGTTCCGCTACGAACGCCCGCAAAAGGGGCGCTTCCGCCAGTTCCACCAGATCGACGCCGAGGTGATCGGCGCGAGCGAGCCTGCTGCCGATGTCGAGCTGCTCGTGCTGGCGGACCAGTTGCTCCGCGAACTCGGCATCGCCGATGGCGTGACGCTCCAGCTCAACACGCTCGGCGACGCCGAGACGCGCGACGCGTGGCGCGCGGCGCTGGTCGCGCATTTCGAGGCGCATCGCGACGTGCTGAGCGAGGACAGCCTCGCGCGGCTCGACAAGAACCCGCTGCGCATCCTCGATTCTAAGGACCCGCGCGATCGCCCGGTGGCGGACAGCGCGCCCGATATCGACGCCTATCTGACGCCCGAGGCGCGAGCGTTCTTCGACGCGGTGACGGCGGGGCTCGATGCGGCTGGCGTGGCGTGGACGCGCAACGCGCGGCTGGTGCGGGGCTTGGATTATTACCGCCACACCGCGTTCGAATTCGTCACCGACCGGCTCGGCGCGCAGGGCACCGTGCTCGCGGGCGGGCGCTATGACGGGCTGATCGGCAGCCTCGGCGGTCCGGAGACGGCGGGCGTCGGCTGGGCGGCGGGGATCGAGCGGCTGGCGATGCTGCTCGAGGAGCCGACGATCGATCAGGTCGATATCGCGGTCGTGACCGAGAATGACGCAGATCCGCTCGATGCCGTTCGCGTGGTGGCAGGCCTTCGGCGCAGCGGTCTGTCCGTTGCGGCGGCGTTTGCCGGTAATGCGAAGCGCCAAGTCGAGCGCGCGCGGCGCGCGAACGTGACCGAGGTTCTTTTCGTCGGGCGTGTGGGCGTCGAGGGCGGCACCGCAGCGTCGCTCAAGCTCGGCAAGATCGGGACCGGGCCCGTCGCGCTCGAGGACAGGGCGGACGCTGTTTTGAAGGCGCTGTCCGCCGATATCGCGGTTGGCGCGGACGATGCTGGCACCTTGATCGGAACGGGGATCGCCTTGATCTGGCGCCCGCGATGACCTCGATCTCCCCCGAACGCATCCTGCAGATCGAGGCGCGGCGCGACGAACTGTCGGCGCTGATGGCGTCGGGCGACCTCCCGTCGGACCGCTTCGTCCAGGTCTCGAAGGACTATGCCGAACTCGAACCGATCGCGCGCGCGGCGGGCGAGGTGCGGCGGCTCCGCGCCGAGCTCGACGTGCTCGCCAGCATGGAGGAGGAGAGCGACCCCGAGATCAAGCTGATGGCGCGCGAGGAAATCGCGACGATCCGCGACACGCTTCCAGATGCCGAACGGAAGCTCGCGCTCTCGCTGCTCCCGCGCGATGCTGCCGACGAGCGCGCCGCGATGCTCGAGATCCGCGCCGGCACCGGGGGCGACGAGGCGGCGCTGTTCGCCGCCGACCTGTTCCGCATGTACCAGCGCTATGCCGAAGCGCAGGGGTGGCGGGTCGAGCTGATCTCCGCGTCTTCTTCCGAAAGCGGCGGGTTCAAGGAAGCGATCGCCTCTGTCGAGGGCAAGGGCGTGTTCGCCAAGCTGAAGTTCGAAAGCGGCGTCCACCGCGTCCAGCGCGTTCCCGCGACCGAGGCGCAGGGGCGCATCCACACCTCGGCGGCGACCGTCGCGGTGCTGCCCGAGGCCGAGGAGGTCGACGTCAAGATCGACGACAAGGACCTGCGGATCGATGTCTATCGCTCGTCGGGGCCGGGCGGGCAGTCGGTCAACACCACCGATTCGGCGGTGCGGATCGTGCATATTCCGACTGGGCTGACCGTCATCCAGCAGGACGAGAAGTCGCAGCACAAGAACCGGGCCAAGGCGATGCGGGTCCTGCGCACGCGGCTGTACGAGGCCGAGCGCGACCGGTTGCACCAGGAGCGCGCGGGTGCGCGGAAATCGATGGTCGGGTCGGGCGATCGTTCCGAGCGGATCCGGACGTACAATTTCCCGCAGGGTCGCGTGACCGATCATCGCATCAATTTGACGCTGCACCGGCTGCCCGAGATCTTGCAGGGCGAGATGGACGAACTGATCGGCGCGCTGATCGCGCAGGACGAGGCTGAAAGATTGGCCGCACTCGATGCGTGACGAGCCCGAAAAGCCCCTCCCCTTCAGGGGAGGGGTTGGGGCTGTCTCTTATACACATCTGACGCTGCC
>NZ_JASJVC010000032.1:0-43983 GCF_035019905.1 Sphingomonas sp. 10B4
CCTCAATCGGTTCTCCGAAATAGGAACACCGGTGACCGTCCGCCTCTCATAACATCTTCAAGTAAAAGCGCGGTTATGCTCTCGCGACGTTATGCAACAAAGCCTCACGAGACTGTAAGGCAGAGACCGTATTGTAAAGGGTTGGTAACGGAACTTTTCCAAGTGTCGCCGCAATGCAACACTATTTCAAATGAAACCGGTTTGGCGTTACAAATGCCGCTTCACCGATCGCCGCTCATTCCGAACGCGGCATCGGCCCCGCAACCAGCAGCGGATCGATCTTCGCCTCGCGCCACTTCAGGCTCCAGTGCAGATGCGGCCCGGTCGCGCGCCCGGTCATCCCCGACAGCGCCACCGGCTGCCCGCGCCGGACGCGCTCGCCGACGCGCACGTCGATCCGCGCGAGGTGGAGGAACGCGGTGTTGAGGCCATTGCCGTGATCGATCATCAAGAGGTTGCCCTCGAGCGTGAAGGGGTGATCGGCGGCCAGAATGACCACGCCGTCGGCGGGCGCGAGGAGCACCGAGCCCTGCGGCTTGGCGACATCGAGGCCCGAATGGTACGACCCTGCCTCGCCATTCTGGTAGATCCGCTGCGAGCCGAACAGCGTCGAGATGCGGCCCGTCGTCGGCCACAGGAAGGTCTGCCGCCAGCCTTGCGAATCCGACTGGACGCGCCGCGCGGCGGCGATCTGCGCGAGTTCGGCGGGGCGCAGCCGGTCGAATTCGGGTTGCGGCAGCGGGATCTTGGGGAGCGTCGACAGGCGCGAAATGTCCCAGCCGCGCGGCGCGATCGCCAGCGTGTCGCGCACGACGCGGCCGTCCTCGAGCGTCGCGACGAGGCTCGCACTCGGGCCGGCATCGCGATCGAAGCCGATCAGGAAGCGGCCATCGCTCGCCACCGGGATCGCCGCGCCGTTGAAGCTCAACAGGCTGGTGCCGGCGGGCGCGATGCCGATGACGATGCCGCCCTGGATCATCGATCCGGTGTAGCTGAAGCTGGCCGGCAGCGGCGCCGGACGGCGCACCGACGGTGCGGTGACGCGCTGGGGGGCCGCTTGTTGGGGGGCCGAACGCTCGGCCGCCGCCGCGCAACTGCCGAGGACGACCATTGCGGCGAAACCGGTGGTCCAGCTGGCGATGATCGAAATGCCCCCCCGGGCCTTCATGCGGGCGTCATCGCTTCGGTCGCGAGCGCCGCGCTGGCATAGGCTTCCTGCTTGGCGACGCTCCAATAGCGCAGGTCGTCGAGCGCGATGCGCGTGCCGCTGACCGCGCAGACGACGTGATCGCCGGGCGCCAGCACGCGAAACCCGTTCGCCATGAAGTGGAGCCGCGCGGGGCGATCGGTATTGGACATCAACATGGCGCGGCTCTTTTAGAGGAGGGTGGGCTGTTCGGGTGGCGTGCCACCATATGCCTTGGCGCCGCTGCGCTCAACCTTGGCGTCGACCTCGCCGTCGCGGAAGTGGAGCGTGACGGTGCCGGCGCTGCGTGCGGCGCTGGCCGAGCCGACGACTGCGCCCGACGGGCGTGCCGAGACAAAGGCGTAGCCGCGGTCGAGGATCGCGTTCGGCCCGAGCGATTCGACCAGCCGCCACGTCGCGCTCAACCGGTCGCGCCCGCGCTCCATCTGGCGGTCGAGCGTCGCGAGCCGCAAAGCGCCCGCCGAGCGATCGAGCTGCCCGCGCGCGACGACGACGCGGCGCTCGAGCCCGCGGTCGAGCCGCGCGCCGAGATCGTCGGCCTTCTGCCGCTGCGGCCCGAGGAGCGCGTCGCGGCGCGGCAGCACGCGGACCAGCGCGTCGAGCCGCTCGCGTCCGCGCTCGGCATAGCGCCGCGCGCATTTCTCGGTGCGGTTGCCATAACCCGCGAGCGTCAGGCGCAAATCGGCAAGCACCGGGACCGCCATTTCGGCCGCCGCCGTGGGGGTCGGCGCGCGCAGGTCGGCGGCGAAATCGGCGAGCGTGGTGTCGGTCTCGTGGCCGACCGCCGAGATCAGCGGGATGCTGCACTTGGCGATCGCGCGGACGACGACTTCCTCGTTGAACGCCCACAGATCCTCGATCGACCCGCCGCCGCGCGCGACGATGACGAGGTCGGGCCGGTCCCCGAGCGGCATCGCGTCGAATCCGGCGATCGCGCGTGCGACCTCCTCGGCGGCACCTGCGCCCTGCACCTTGACCGGCCAGACGAGCACATGCGTCGGGCAGCGATCCTCGAGCCGGTGGAGGATGTCGCGGATCACCGCGCCCGTCGGCGAGGTCACGACGCCGATCCGGCGCGGCAGGAACGGCAGCGGCTTCTTGGCGGAGGCGGCGAACAGCCCCTCCCCCGCAAGCTTCGCCTTGAGCTTTTCGAGCAGCGCCATCAGCGCGCCCTCGCCCGCCAGCTCCATCCGATCGATGATGATCTGGTATTTGGAGCGGCCCGGATAGGTGGTGATCTTGCCCGTCGCGATCACCTCGGCGCCGTCCTGCGGGGTGAAGCCCAGTTGCGCGACATTGCCCTTCCAGATGACGCCGTCGATGACCGCGCTGTCGTCCTTGAGGCTGAGATAGGCGTGGCCCGACGACACGCGCTTGTAGCCCGAGATTTCGCCGCGCAGCCGGACGAAGCCGAATTCGGTCTCGACGACGCGCTTGAGCTTTCCGGCGAGTTCGCCGACCGACATCGGCGCGGCGTTGTCCCCCGCGACCGGCTCGGCTACGAGCGCGGAAACGCCCTCACGCCGGGCAATCTCTAGAAAAGGGTCCGCCATTGAATGTCCTGTTGATCGGCTCGGGGGGTCGCGAACATGCGCTGAGCTGGAAGCTCGCGCAATCGCCGCGCCTGCGTACACTGTTCGCCGCACCCGGCAATCCGGGCATTGCAGCGCATGCGCAGATCGTATCGCTCGAGCTGACCGATCACGCCGCGGTGGTGGCCTTTTGCGCCGAACAGTCGGTCGAACTGGTGGTGATCGGCCCCGAGGCGCCGCTGGTCGACGGTCTCGGCGATAGTCTCCGCGCCGCCGGCGTCGCGGTATTCGGCCCGGACAAGGCGGCGGCGCAGCTCGAGGGCTCGAAAGCGTTCACCAAGGCGCTGTGCGACCGCGCGGGCATCCCGACCGCGGGCTATGTCCATGCGACGAGCCGCGCCGAGGCGCGCCATGCGCTCGACCGCTTCGGCGTGCCCGTCGTGGTCAAGGCCGATGGCCTGGCGGCGGGCAAGGGCGTGACGGTCGCGATGACGCGCGAGGAAGCGGAGGGCGCGCTCGCCGATCTGTTCGGCGCGCGTGGCGGGGAAGCAGTGATCGAGGAATTCCTCGAAGGCGAGGAAGCCAGCCTGTTCGTGCTGACCGACGGCACGGACATATTGAGCTTCGGCTCGGCGCAGGACCACAAGCGCGTCGGCGAAGGCGATACCGGCCCCAACACCGGCGGCATGGGCGCGTACAGCCCGGCGCGCGTGCTCACCCCCGAGCTCGAAGCCCGCGCGATCGCGGAGATCGTCAAACCGACCGTCGCGGCGATGGCGGCGGCGGGAACGCCGTTTTCGGGCGTGCTCTATGCCGGGCTGATGCTGACCGCGGACGGCCCCAAGCTGATCGAATACAATGCCCGCTTCGGCGACCCCGAGTGCCAGGTGCTGATGGCGCGGCTCGACGAGGATCTGCTCGAGCTGCTGCTATCGGTGGCGACCGGCACGCTCGGCGAGCGTGAGCCCGCGAAGTGGGTCGCGCAGACCGCGCTGACCGTCGTGCTCGCCGCCAACGGCTATCCCGGCACACCGGCGAGCGGCGGTGCGATCGACGATGTGGCCGAAGCCGAGGAGACCGGCGCACTGGTCTTCCAGGCGGGCACGCGGCTCGACGGCGAGCAGCTCGTCGCATCGGGCGGGCGCGTGCTCGCGGTGACGGCGCTTGGCGATACTGTCGCCGCCGCGCAGCAAGCGGCGTATCACGCAGTCGACCAGATCGTCTTCCCGAGCGGTTTCTGCCGCCGCGACATCGGCTGGCGCGAGATTGCGCGCGACGCGGGCTGAGCTTGTGCGTTAGCCTTTGTGAACATCAGGAGTAGCGTCATGTCTTCCGGCCCCCAGAACCCCAATCAGGCAATCGACGTGATGGTGCCGATCACCATCTCGCACGTCATCCTGATGGTCGCGCTCGCCGCCGCCGCGATCGCGATCCTGATCTACGGCACGATCATCGCCCGCCGCCGCCGCAACGCAGCAAAGCAGGTCGAGGAGAATTTCGCGATCGCCGAGGAGCACGGCGCGACCGCCGAGCCGGGGAGCGCGTCGATCGACGGGACGCCGGCGGTGTCGTCCGACGTGCCGAAGGCGGAGCGCGCGCCTGACGCTGCGGAGATGCCGCGTCCAGCGCCTGCGGCTGCACCAGTTTCTGCTCCGGCTCCGACTCCGGCTCCGATTGCCGCACCTGTCGCGGCTCCAGCGCCGGTTGCGACCCCAGCCCCAGTTGCAGCACCTGTCCCGGCCCCAGCGCCCGTCCCCACTCCAGCCCCGGCTGCAGCGCCCGCCGCGGCGACACCGATCGCGAGCGCCCTTACGCAGATCAAGGGGCTCGGCCCCAAGCTGGCGGCAACGCTCGCCGATCTCGGCATCACCCGCGTCGAGCAGATCGCCGCGCTGACCCCCGATGCCGCCGCCGCGCTCGACGCCAAGCTCGGCGTCTTCAAGGGCCGCATGACGCGCGACCGCTGGATCGAACAGGCCACGCTGCTGAGCGCGGGCGACCGCGCGGGCTATGAGGCGGCGTTCGGGAAGCTGGGCGGGTAAGCACCGCAACGGGGGACGCAGGTCGGGGGGCTTTCGCTTGACTCGATTGACCCCAAGACGCGACATCGTCAGCGGCGATCGTTTCCATTCCTTGCATAATGCAGGCGGGAGCGTTCGACGATTTCAAAAAGCCTGGAAGGCATACCACAATCCCGTGATGTAGGACAGCGCGGGGTCGGCGAACGCTCCATTGCAGACGCCCGATCCCCGGCATATCCTCGGCGGAAGGCTACTCGTCGTGGCGATCTGTCGGAGACCATCGATGCGCTATCTGGCACTTCTCTTCGCGCTCGTCGCCACTCCGGCGCTTTCGGCAAGCACGCCGACCGATGGTGCCGCCGCCTTGTTGGCGCAGACCGCCGGTCGCTGGCAGGGGGAGCTCGCATATCGCGATTACCAGTCGAACAGCTGGCAGGCGCTGCCCGTGACGGTGACGATCGCCGCGCAGCCCGACCAGCTGACGACGATCCGCACCGCCCAATTCGACGACGGACCCAAGACGGGGATCGTGACGATCACCACGGTGACGATGGTCGATCCCGCCGCCGCGACGCTGGCCTACGCCAGTTTCCGCCGCAGCCGCGCGCCCGATTCGGGAAGCGCCAAGATCGTCTCGGTCGTGCCGGGGGTCGATGCGGCGCACTGGACGATGGTGACGACCGAGCGGCGGGGCGACGGCAACGACGTGGCGCAGGTGCGCGAAACGACCACGCGCGCGGGCGATACGATGACGACGCTGAAGGAGGTCAACCCCGATGGCGACAAAAAGGAGGTCTGGCTTCCGCGCAACCGGTCTGTGCTGCGCCGGATCGGATCCTAGTCTCTGAAGAGCGCGCGACCGCTGAGGTCTTGGCAGCGCCTCAGCCCCGCGAAACCCGCCCGGTCAGCCCAGCCGGAACCCGGCCTCGCGCGCGCGGCTCACCAACAATTTGTCGATCCGGCGCCCATCAAGATCGACCACTTCGAACTTCCAGCCCTGTTCGACGAAGCTCTCGCCCTCGCCCGGCAGATGGCGGAACACCGCGAGCGCCAACCCCGCGACGGTCGCGTAATCGCGCCCCTCGGGCAGATCGATCCCCAGTCGCTCGGCGAGCGCGTCGACCGCCATCTGGCCCGCGACCAGCAGCGAACCGTCGTCGCGCGTCACTACCGAGGGCGCATCGTCGGGATCGGTGTCCGAGGCGAATTCGCCAGCGATCGCCGCGAGCAGATCGGCCGGCGTGACGATCCCTTCGAAATGGCCGTATTCGTCATGGATCAACGCCATCGGCACCTCGGCCTGGCGCAGCGCGTCGAGCGCGTCCATCGCGTCGATCTGGTCGAGCACCACCGGCGCCTGGCGCATCAGCGCGCGCAGATCGAATGCCCCGCCCTCCAGCAGGGCGACCGCGATGTCGCGCGCCTGCACAACGCCGATCACCGTGTCGACCGAGCCTTCGGTCACCGGCAACCGGCTGTGCGACGCCTGCATCAAAGCGGCGCGAATCCCGGCATCGTCCATCGTCGCGTCGATCCACTCGATGTCGGTGCGCGGCGTCATCACCTCGCGCACCGGGCGATCGGCGAGGCGGACGACGCCGGAGATGATCGAGCGTTCATGCTCCTCGATGATCCCCGACTTGCTCGCCTCGGCGACGATCAGGTGGAGCTCCTCGGCGGTGACATGCTCCTCGCTCTCGCGCTTTAATCCCATCAGCCGGAAGAGCAGCCCCGACGACGAATCGAGCAGCCACACCAACGGCGCGGTGATCCGCGCGAGCAGCAGCACCGGCCCCGCCATGATCGCGGCGAGCGGCTCGGGCGCGCGCAGTGCGATCTGCTTGGGGACGAGCTCGCCGATCACCAGCGAGGCGTACGTCGTGATCCCGATGACGATCGCGAAGCCGAGCGACTGCGTCGTCTCGGCGCCGAACCCGAGAAACGCCAGTCGTGCCGCGACCGGGCCGCCCAGACTCGCGCCCGAATAGGCGCCCGAAAGGATGCCGATCAGCGTGATGCCGATCTGCGTGGTCGAGAGGATCTTGCCCGGATCGGCGGCGAGCGCGAGCGCGGTGCGCGCGCCGCGCGCGCCGACGCGCGCCATCGCCTCGAGCCGCGCCTTCCGCGCAGAAACGATGGCGAGCTCCGACATCGCGAAGACGCCGTTGACGATGATCAACACGGCGATGATCGCAACGTCGATCCAGGGAAAGGGGGGAAGCGGGTGCATGGCGCGGCGCACCTTTCGCGCGAATCGGGTCATTGCACAACCGTTCTCGCACGCCGTCGTGCAGGCAGCGCTGCGTCAGGCCGGGGCTGGACATCGGTGCGCAAGCGGAACAACCGGCGCATCCGGCGGGTTTGATGAGCCGTAGCAGCGCGTACCGGCTGGAAAAGGGATAGCAGCATGACGACGACCTTCCGCACCTTGGCGACCACCGCCGCGCTCGGCGCGCTGCTCGCGACCGGCGCGTGCGCGACGCCACAGGCGGCGCAGACGCCGCGCGTGGCGGACACCGCGGTCGGCGGGATCGGCGCGGCGCTCGGCGGCTATCTGCTCGACGACGTCGTCGGCGGGCGGCGCGCCCGCTCCGCGAGGATCAACGCCGCCGGGATCGGCGGGATCGCGGGTGCCGGGATCGGCGCATACATGGACCGACAGGAAGCCGAGCTGCGCGCGCGGATCACGGGGACCGACGTTCAAGTGACGCGGCGCGGCGACGATCTGATCCTGACGATCCCGTCGGGACTGAGCTTCGCGTATAAGGATGCGAGCGTCGCGCCGGGCTTCCAGCCGACGCTCGACCAGATCGCCAGCGTGCTCAAAGCGTACGATCACGCGCTCGTCGACGTCTATGGCCACACCGATTCGGTCGGATCGGATTCGTACAATCAGCGGCTGTCCGAGCAGCGCGCGGCATCGGTCGCGGCGTATCTCGTCTCGCATGGGGTCAACGCGGCGCGGGTCGGCACCAAGGGGTTCGGCAAGGGTCAGCCGATCGCCTCGAACGAGACGCCCGACGGCCAGGCGACGAATCGGCGCGTCGAGATCAAGATCGTGCCGATCGCCGATACCGATCTGCGCTAAGGCGCGGCAGCGCGCCCGTCACTCCAGCGAAGGCTGGGGTCTCGTGCTGCTCGCGCGGTGCCCCCAGGCCGGAGCCCCCAGCTTTCGCTGGGGTGACGGATGGGGTGACGGTTCGCGGGTCTCAGCGCCGCGCGGCGAAGAAGCCTTTCAGCAACGCCGCAGCCTCGCCCTCGCCGATCCCGGGAAAGATCTCGGGCCGGTGGTGCACCGTGCTCTGCGAGAACAGCCGCGGGCCGTGCTCGACCGCGCCGCCTTTCGAATCGCTCGCGCCATAATACAGCCGCGCGATTCGGGCATGGGCGATCGCGCCGGCGCACATCGCGCAGGGTTCGAGCGTCACCCACAGATCGCAATTCTGCAAACGATCGTCGCCAATCGCCGCGGCGGCGGCGCGAATCGCCAGCATCTCGGCATGTGCGGTCGGATCGTGCAGCGCGCGCGGGGCGTTTGCCGCGGTCGCGATGATGCGGCCGTCGAGCACCACCACCGCGCCGACCGGCACTTCACCGGCGGCACCGGCGGCGGCGGCGGCATCGAGTGCGGCACGCATGAAAAGGGGCATGGGGATCACGACCGTCCCCATGCCCCACTCAGGCGCGAATCGCTACTTACTGCGTGGTGACGCTGTTGCCGTCGGCGCCGGTCGGCTTGTTGACGCGCAGCGTCGGGACCGAGATCGTCTTGGTCGTGGTGGTCACGGTCGGGACTTCGATCTCTTTGGTCTTGCTGCCGAATTCTACGGTCGCCATGTTGGCGGTGACCTCGGGCGCCTTGCCGCCGTTGACGCTGAGCGACGGCAACGAGCCCGCCCTGGTGTCGATCTTGAGCATACCCAGCGATACGAGCGCGACCACGACAAGCGCGGCAAGGCCGACCAGAGCTAACAGAAACCGCATGATCTTCTCCAACAGGACACTCGAACACTGCGCATTCGAATCGTTACCGTAACCAACGCCGCGTCTTCCTGAAGGTTGCAAGCGTTGCCGAACACGCAGCCGAATCGCCGCGCGCGGTTGACCGACTGGCTCGCGTTCGGTATGCGCCCCGCCTTCACGAGCTGCTTCACGGCTCAATCTGGTATTCAGGAATTCAAGATGTCGCGCATCTGCGAACTGACCGGCAAGGGCCGGATGGTGGGTAACAACGTTTCCCACGCGAACAACAAGACCAAGCGCACGTTCCTCCCGAACCTGCAGAACGTCACGCTGATCTCCGACGCGCTCGGCACCAGCGTCAAGCTGCGCGTCTCGGCGCACGGCCTGCGCTCGGTCGAGCATGTCGGCGGGCTCGACAACTGGCTGGTCAAGACGACCAACGACAAGCTCTCGCTGCGTGCGCGTCGCCTCAAGCGCGACGTGTCGAAGAAGCTGACGGCCGCTGCGCCGCAGGCTGCAGCCTAACCTACCCTTTGCTCCGGTCGGGCTTATGCCCGACCGGATCGAGCCTGAACTTGAACAGCAGGCTGCGCTCTAGCGCGAACTGGTTATCGTCCGAGACGAGCCAGATGATCGTCGTGCCCGCTTCGCGCGTGGCGGCGACCCCCTCGAAATTGTCGTGCAGCAACGGTGCCGCGATCGTCGCGATGTCGCGTCCGCGCACGCTCGCGCCCGGCTTGACCTGCCGTGCGTCGACGATCGTCAGCGTGCTCGAAAAGCGCAGCTGCGCAAAGCGACGGCTGAGGATCAGCCAGCGCCCGTCGGGCAGGACCGTCATGTCGGTCACGTCATACCCCTCGGGCGGAATGAAGTTGAAGCGGAAGCCGCCGCGCGGGTGCGCGACCGGATCGCCATAGAAGACGATCCCGCCCCGCCCGGGCTGATCGGGCCAGGGCGTCGTCTCGTTGATCGTCGCCATCCCGCCGCCCGGCAGCAGCGTCATCGCCTCGGGCCCCTCATTCTCGGGCCAGTTCTTCATCACCGGCGGCGCGACATGCGCCAGCGCGCGATGAAAGCCCGAATCGTAGCGCCAGAACTGGTTATAGCTTTCGAACCCGACCCAGACGTCGCCGGTCTTCGGGTCGACGCTCATCGATTCGCTGTCGCGGTCGCGCTTGCTCCAGCCCTGCCCCGGTCCGTCGGGGAGCGTGGTGATACTGCGCCGATGGACACGAAAATCGCGCCCCATCGTGAAGCGCAGCACATCGCCGCCGTCGCTCAGCAGCGTGAAGCGATCGCCCGCGACGTGGAGCGACGAAAAGCCGCCAAAGGCAGGGTCGCCGCTCGACAGCTTGATCCCGCCGAGCCACGCCAGATCCCCCACGCGCGTGCGGTGCGGATCGGCGAAGTCGAGCTCGACCGGCTCGACCTGGAAGGGATAGGCTGGGTCGAACACCTCGCGCCGCTGCGCTCCCATCCAGTCGGGAACGAGAACGACGCACAGCAGGACCGACCACAGAATTCGCATTCCCCGCCCCTGCGGGAGGCATGAAGCGCGCGCAACCGGGTTTCGACCCAGTGCTGCGATGAACGGTGGGTAACAAGCGCATTCAGGCTTACCTCAGCAGCGAGTCGCCATACCGTCAGCATTGGACCACCGCCTACCAGGAGACGCATCATGATGAAGACGCTCACGCTCGCCGCTACCGCGATTGCCATGACCGCCTCGGGCCTGGCCGCAACGCCCGCTGCCGCGCAGCGCTATGACGATCAGAGCTATGCCTACGCCCAGGCCTATCGCGACGGCTACAACCGTGACGATGGCTATCAGGACCGCCGCGCATACCGCGATGACCGCCGGTATGACGATGGGCGCCGCTATGACGACCGCCGCTATTACAACCGCTCGCGCTGCAATTCGGGCAATACGGGCACGATCCTCGGCGCGATCGCGGGCGGTCTGCTCGGCAACACCATCGCAGGGCGCGGCGACCGGACGCTTGGAACCGTGCTCGGCGCAGGCGGTGGTGCGCTGGCCGGGCGCGCGATCGAGAAGGACGGACAGCGCTGCCGGTGACGAGTGCAGGCGCGGCTACGACCGCGCCGATGCGGGCATAGCCCGCAGCACTCGGCACGGCCGGCGGGTCGCCCCCCGGGCGAATCCGACCGACGGCGGCTTTGCCGCCGGCGCTAGAGGATTTCAGAGTTACCCTCGGCGCACGCAAAGCGAGGGTTTGAGGCCGGCTTCTCCTCGAGGAGGCCGGCCTCTTCTTTAGCTGGCGGCCTGCTCGGAAAACGCCGCCGGCAAAGCCGTCGGCCGGATCGGGGTGAACCCCGTCCGCCGGCCGTGCCGGGCGCTGCGCCGCAGGCGCATCGGCGCGGGCGGGGCCGCGCCTGCGCCCGTCAGTACATATGCTGCCCGCCATTGATGCTGAGCGTCGAGCCCGTCACGAACCCACCCTCGTCCGAGCACAGGAACGCCACGCCGCGCGCGATCTCGCTCGCCTGGCCCAAGCGGCCGACGGGGATCTTCGCGACGATCTTCTCCAGCACATCGGCCGGGACCGCCGCCACCATGTCGGTATCGATATACCCCGGCGCGATCGCATTGACCGTCACGCCAGCGCGCGCGCCCTCCTGCGCCAAAGCCTTGGTGAACCCGTGAATGCCCGATTTCGCCGCAGCGTAATTGACCTGCCCGTACTGCCCGGCCTGCCCGTTGATCGACCCGATATTGACGATCCGCCCCCATTTGCGGTCGCGCATGCCCGGGAACACGCCCTTGGCCATGTTGAAGCAGCCGCCGAGATTGGTGTCGATCACCTCTTTCCACGCCTGGTAGCTCAATTTCATGATCGTGCCGTCGCGCGTGATGCCGGCATTGTTGACGAGCACGTCGACCGGCCCGAGATCGGCGGCGACCCGCGCGCAGCCGTCCTGGCAGGCGTCGTAATCGGCGACGTCCCATTTGTACGCGGCGATCCCGGTGCGCTCGGTGAAGTCGCGCGCGCGGTCGTCATTGCCGGCATAGGTCGCTGCGACGGTCATCCCGTGATCCTGGAGCGCAAGGCTGATCGCCTCGCCGATCCCGCGGGTTCCGCCGGTTACGATCGCGACGCGTGCCATTCTACTCTCCTCAAAGGATCTGTGTCCGGGCGCCACGCTAAGCGGCGCTCACCCAGCCTTCAAGTTCACGCGCGAGTAAAGTGCGCAACATTTCGACACCGGTGTCGCTGGCATTAAGGCACGGGATATAGGCGAAATGCGTGCCGCCTTTCTCCTCGAAACTCTCGCGCCCGCGGATCGCCAGTTCCTCGAGCGTCTCGAGGCAATCGGCCGAGAAACCGGGTGCGACGATCGCGATCTTGGTGATTCCCTTCGCGGGCAATTCCTCGAGCGTGATGTCGGTCGCCGGCTCGAGCCATTTCGCGCGCCCGAAGCGCGACTGGAACGACACGATCAGCGGCTTCCCCAGCCGCTCGCCGAGCAAGCGCCCGGTCTTCTGGCAATGGCAGTGATACGGATCGCCGAGTTCGAGCGTGCGCTGCGGCATGCCGTGGAAGCTCGCGACGATCGCCTGCGGCTCGAAATCGAGCGCCGCGACGCCCGCTTCGATCGAGGTCGCGAGCGCGTCGATATAGACGGCATCGTCATGATAGGGGGGGAGCGTGCGCAACGCGGGCTGCCAGCGCATCTTGGCCAGCGCCTCGAACGCCTTGTCGTTGGCGGTCGCGGTCGTCGCCCCGCAATATTGCGGATAAAGCGGCGCGACGAGGATCCGCTCGCAGCCGGCATCCTTCATCGCTTGCAACCGCTCGGGAATCGACGGCTTGCCGTAGCGCATCGCCCAATCGACCATCACGCCCGGCCCGAACGCGCCTTGCAGCGCCTTGTTCTGCGCCTTGGTGATCGCGGCGAGCGGCGAGCCGTCTTCGCTCCATACCTGCGCATAGGCTTCGGCCGATTTCTGCGGGCGCGTGTTGAGGATGATGCCGCGCAGGATCGGCTGCCAGATCAGCGGCGGAATCTCGACCACGCGCCGGTCCGACAGGAATTCCGCCAGATAGCGTTTGACCGACTTGGTATCGGCGCCGTCGGGCGTGCCGAGATTGGTCAGCAAGACGCCGACTTTCCGCTTGGGGATGGGGGGATGATCGGCAGGCAGCATCACAGGGTTCCGGGCATTAGCGGCAAGCTCCGCAGGCGATAGCCCGTAGCGGCTTGCAGCGCATTGGCAATCGCTGGCGCGACCGGCGGCACGGCAAGTTCGCTCACCCCGCCCGGATCGGCCTCGCTCGGCACGAGCTCGACGGTGATGTCGGGCGTGTCGGCGAGCCGTGGCAGCCCGAGCCCGCCAAGCCCGCGAACGGTCGCAAGATTATCCTTGAAGCCCGTCGTGCAGCCCGTCGCCGCCGCCATGCCGAACAGCAGCCCGCCCTCGATCTGCTGGCGGACGAGGTCGGGGTTGATCTGCCGCCCGCAATCGACCGCGGCGACGATCCGGTCGACGCTCACCGCCTGCCCCTCGCCGACATGCGCCTCGACCAGCACCGCGATGTGGCTGCCGCGGAAGCTGTGGCAGGCGATCCCCTGCCCGCTTCCCGCGACGCCGCCTTCCCAGCCGCCGAGCGAGGCGGCGGTCGAGAGACACCGCGCGAGCCGCGCGTCGCCGCCGAGCATGGCGATGCGGAACGACAAGGCTTCGGTTCCGGCGACATGCGCGAGCTCGTCGAGGAAGCATTCGGTGAAGAAACTGGTGTAGCTGTGCGCGCCCGAGCGCCAATGCCCGGTCGGCACGCCGATCTCGGCGGGATGGTGATCGATCGCGACGGCGGGGATGCGATACGCCGGCATCGCGCCCGCGACGGCATAGGGGTCGGCCGCCCCGGCGAGCGCGAGCGCGGCGCTCGTGCCCGCGTCGTGCGCGAACATCCGCCGCGCGAGGTCGTGCCCCGTCGCGGGTGCGGCGATCTTGGCGGAAAGCCCGAGGATCTGGCCGTTGGTGCCGAGCCGCGCGGTCATCCGCGCGTGCGCCGGCGGGCGATAGCGATCGTGCAGCAGATCCTCGACGCGGCTCCAGACGAGCTGGACCGGACGCTTGATCGCGTGCGCCAGCACCGCCGCCTGCGCCGCGCACTCGGTCTCGAGATTGGCGCCGAACGACCCGCCGATGAGCATCGGGTGGACGAGCACCGCATCCTCGGCAATCCCGATCGCCGCCGCTGCTGCGGCGCGCGCCACGCCCGGGGCTTGCGTCGGCAGCCACAGTTCGAGCCGGCCATGGCTGAACTGCGCGGTCGCGGTCATCGTCTCGATAGCGGCGTGGGGCGCGAGCCCGACCTGATACGCCGCGCTGACCAGCCGCGCGCCCTTGAACGCCGCCGCGACATCGCCTTGCGCGACCATCCGCGTTCCGGGCGCCGCAAGCGCGGCGGCGAGCGCGGCGGCGATGCTCGCGCTGCTCACGATCGGCCCCTTGGTCTCGAAGCGCGGCGCGAGCGCATCGAGCGCGCGGTTGGCCGACCACCAGGTGTTCCCGATCGCCGCGACCCAGCGATCGTTGGTGACGACCTGCAGCACGCCATTGACGCGGTCGGCCGCTGCACGATCGACGCGCGCCAATCTGCTATCGCCGACCGGACCCTGGCGGATGCTCGCATAGACTATGTCGGGGAGCCTGACGTCGCCGGCAAAGGTCGCCGAACCGTCGACCTTCGACGGCGCATCGAGCCGCGGCAGCGACTGTCCCGACAGCCGCCCGGCGGGATCGCTGCGCAGCGGAAGCGGATCGGGCAGCGCCGCCCCCCCGAAATCGCGCACCGCTTCGACCGCGAGCTCGCCGAAGCGCAGCCGGTCCTTGCCATGCACGACGAAGCCTTCGCCAGTGGTGCAGGCCTGCCAATCGATCTTCCACCGCGCGGCGGCTGCCTTGCACAGCAGGATCCGCGCCGCGGCCCCCGCCGCGCGCAGCGGATCCTCGAAACTGCGCACCGAGCTCGACCCTGCGGTCAGCGTCAGCCCGATCCGCACCGCATGGCCATCGCGCCAATGCTTGAGCAGGCCGTTGTCGGGCTGTTCGAACAGTTGCTCGGCCCCGAACGGATTGGCGTAGAGCGGGTTGGCCGGCGCCGGCTCGACCCCGACGGTGCGCCAGTCGGCGCCGAGCTCGTCGGCGACGATCTGCGGCAGCGCGGTATAGACGCCCTGGCCATGTTCGGCCTGCGGCACCGCGACGATGACGCGTCCGTCGTCGCCGATCTTGAGCCACGCGCCGAAGATCGTCTCGCCGGGATCGGCGGTGAGATTGCCGACATAGCTGCGCGGCCACAGCTGCCACGCGACGACCAGACCGATCCCCGCGCCGCCCGCGATCAGCAGCGTGCGACGGTCGACCGTGGGGAGCGTGGGGGATGCCATCGCCAAGCTCTATCGCGCCGCGCGGTGCGCCGCCAGTTCGCTGTGCACCGCGCGGCGACCGGACGCCGAAGGGCTGCAAAGCGGCATGGCGGCATCGAAGCGCCGAAACCGCACAAGCGGTCCTGTGCTAAGGCTCGGGGTGGTCGCCAGCGACGCGCTGGTCACCGGGCCGAGGCAGCGCCGCGACCGCGTGTCGATGATTCGAGCCTGATCGTGCCCGGGTCCGGTGCCGCGCAGCTGCTGGCAAATGCCGGGCGTAGGGCTATCACGGGCGGATGATGTCTCTCTACGCGCTCGCGCTAGCCTCAGCATTGCAGCACGCCGACACCGCAAATGGCGGTCCCGCGAGCACATCTGAGGTCGACGCCATACACTGCCGCCTCGATGTCCCCGGCTACACGCAGTTCGCCATGGCGATCGATGGCGAGGAGAAACTCGCGCAAACGCGCCGTTGGAAACGGATCGCGTCGCGCAATGCCTTCATGAACGAATATGAGCTGCCGCAGGCGATCACTGTCGCCGGCGCGTACAGCACCCGCCGGATCGCGTTCACCGCGAACGCGATCCTCGCCATCCTCGACTTGCCCGACCCAGCTACGGTCGCGCGCGCCGAGCAGGTCGAAAACGCCATGTCCAGCGACCCGATGATCGCCGCGCTCGTCGACACCGGCACCATGACCGATGCGCAGGCGAAGGCTGCGGTCCCGTTCCGCAAATTCATGGGCGAGCGCATCCTAAAAGACGTCACCGAGCCCGCGGCGGAGGGACAAAGCTACGGCAGCCATCTGGTCGTCGCGCGGACCATCTCCAACGCCACGACGCATCCCGGCAAGACCTTCTACGGCTGCAGCTACCGCTTCGAGATGCTCGACAAGGACGGGGCGCCGCTGTGACACCGTGGCCCCGCCCGGCGGCATCAGGGTGGCGCGGACGTTTGCCGACGCCGCGGAGGATCCGCTGAGGATACCGCGACCGCTCGAAACGCGGCCGCGGCGGATGGTCGACGGCGTCTAGCGCAGCGTCGCACCCGCCAGCTGCGCCGTGGCAGACAGCGTGGTCTGCGCGGCGTTCAGCCCAAGGCGGAAATCCTTGTCGTCATAGGTGCTGTAGAGGTCGCTCGGCTGGTGCCACTGGGGGTCCCAGCCGCTTCCGACCTGCGCGCCACGGTCATTCTCGCGCAGGCTGACCGCCGGTGCCAGGTCCATGAACGGACTCGAATCGGTATTGGTCATGTGCCGTCCGACCGCGGCCGGATAGTCTGTGGCGTACCGCTCGTTCGCCGCCTGCAGCGCCCAAGCCAATTCCTGCGATTGGCCGGCCAGCTTGGATGCAGACTGGAATTCGATGTTCACGTCGGCCTCGGGACGCTGCACCGGACTCATGCTGCCGTCGGCACGGGGCATGCCGTGATCGAACAGCATCATATCGTGTTGCATTACGCCGAGCCATTTCGGCTCGGGGTAGCGGCCCGATCCGGCAGGCGATTCCTTGCCTTGCAGTGCCGCCCGCTGCTCGACATAGGCCTTCGCGCCGTTGAGGCCGGTCTCCTCGTTGTTCCACAGGATGAAGCGGATCGAACGATCGGTCTGCACGTCGGGGCTGCTGAACACGCGCGCCAGTTCCATCACCAGCGCCGTGCCCGAGCCGTCGTCATTGGCGGCTTCGCCAAAGCCGATCCCGTCCATATGGGCGCTGACGATATACATCTCGCCAGGGTGGCCGCTCCCGATCTTGGTGCAATAGACCTCCTCGCGCGCGCCCGGGACCGCGGGCGGCGTGTCCAGCGCCCTGATCCGCGGGTCGGGCTGCGCGCCAGGATCGCTGTTCACGCCGGTCTTGCGCGTGAAGCCGCGCGAGCGCCCGCCGCCGACAGACCGGCCGGGTTCGTCCGACCCGGCCACCACCGCTGCCTTGGCCGGTGCGACCGTATGGACGGGTTCCTCGCCGAACGTGTACTTCAAGCGCTCGGTATTGGTGCAGCCATAGCTCTTGAGTTGCGCTTCGATCCAGTCGGTCGCGGCGCGGTTGCGGGCGGTGCCCTGGCGGCGATCGCCGAACCGGGTGAGCGCTTTGATCGTCGCCTTGTAGCGCTCCAGATCAAGTCGCTTGACCAGCACGCGGACCGGATCGACCGGCTGCGCCGTCGGCTGGGCGAGAACGGGGGCGGTCAGGACGGGGGCGGTCAGGACGAGGGCCATCGCCGCGGAAAGGGCGCGAAGGACGCTCTGGGGCGTCGGTTGGATCGGGCGGTGGTTCATCGCTTCCCCTTCTCGCCGCCATAATCCGTAAAGGACCAGCGGCGTGTGTCTCCACCGTAGCCGAGGATCGGCTGGGCGCCATACCCGAAATGGCGCCGCGTCAGCCGATCACGGCTTTGGGTTCGAGATCGGCTTCGAGCCCGAACACGCCATTCTCCCGGCCGATGCCGGAGTGCTTGAAGCCACCGAACGGGGCGGACATCGCCAGCGTCTGCGCCGTGCGGATGAAAGGCGCCTTCCGACCAGTGCGCTGCCAGCGCTGGTCCAATCACTCGCGGTAGCAGGATGCGCGAGCCCAGGCCGCCCCCCATGCTGGGTATTTTCCGAGGCTGACGCGCACCCGGCGTTGCGTCGATCAGGCGGCATTCTCCCGCCCCGTGATCAGAGGTATTGCGATGCACGACCGGACCCACGCCGCTGCAGCCATTGCGCATGCGGCATCCACCGAGAGCGACAGCGAGACCCCGTCGTCCGCCGCGCGATCGCCCAAATGGGCGAAATACCACGCCAAGATGGCAGGCGAGTTCCCCTCGCCCTTCCGCGGCGATGACGATCCGCTCGCGCGCCAGATCAACACATTCGTCGAGAAGCTCGACATGCTGCGCCCCGAAAAGGGCGGCCCGGCCTTTCTCGGCAAGAACCCGGCGCTCACGTATGCCTATCCCGACGTCAAGAACATCACCGTGCCGCAGGCGATGGGCGATCTCGACCAGGTGCTCGACGATGTCGTCAAGCTGTTCGAGGGCGCGCCCAATTGGGGCAACCCGCTGACGATGTGCAACGTCATCCCGCAGTCGAATACCGCGGCCGTCGTCGCGTCGATGCTGTCGCAGGTGTTCTCCGCCAACATCCTCGAGGGCGAATATGCCTGGAACGTCCACCGCGCCGAGCTCGAGACCGCGGGCATGGTCGCCAACATGTTCGGCTGGAACCCGGTCAACAGCGGCGCGATCTACACCTATGGCGGTGGCGGCTGCTGGACCTACGGGCTGAAATACGGGCTGACGCGCGTCCTGAAGGACTCACGCGACAAGGGCGTGCGGACCGACGCCAAGGTCATCTGTTCGCAGCAAGCGCATTACGTCCAGCAGAACGCGACCGACTGGCTCGGCCTCGGCATGGACAATATCGTCCATGTCCGCACCGATGTCGCGACCAACCAGATGGACCTCGGCCATCTCGAGGAATTGCTGACCGATTTCGCTGCGCGCGGCATTCCGGTCGCGACCGTCGTCTGTACGATGGGCACGACCGACGCGAGCGCGTTCGATCCGATCGGCCTGGTCCGCGAAGTGATGGACCGCCATCCCAATCCCGCGGGCTTCGGCAAGGCGGTGCTCTATGCCGATGCCGTCGTCGGATGGTCGTGGGTCTATTTCAAGGATTATGATTTCGAGGCCAATCCGCTCGAATTCTCCGAGCGGATCCTGCCCGTGCTGCGCCGCAACGGCGAAGCGATGCGCGCGCTCGAACATGCCGATTGCGTCGGGATCGATTTCCACAAGGTCGGCTGGGCACCCTATGTCAGCAGCTGCTTCCTGTACCGCGACGCGACCGAGTTCGAGTCGATCCACCGCCGCGGCGCGGACGCCTATCTGCAGGCGCGCACGCCGTACAATCCGATGTATTACACGCTCGAAGTGTCGCGCACCGCGTCGGGGTCGCTCGCGGGTTGGGCGACGCTCAAATATTTCGGCAAGGAAGGGATGCAGGCGATCCTCGGCGGCATCCTCGAGACCAAATACTACCTCTACGACCTGATCCGCAGCCACCCAGACATGGTGTGCGTCAACCCCGACGACACCGGACTGATCACGCTGTTCCGGGTCTATCCCGAGGATATCGACGCGCAGGTCCAGTTCGGTCGCGAGCTGAGCGACCCGGCGCTGCGCAGCGACTTGATCAAGCATAATCATTTGACCGAAGCGGTCGGCAACAAACTGTTCGAATGGTTCCGTAGCGGCAAGCAGATCGACGGCAAGTACACGCCCTACATGAGCTTCAGCACGGGCTTTCGCGCCACAACCTACAACCGCGACGGGACCGACGACGAAGCCGTCGTCTACGCGCTGAAATCGTTTCCGATGAACGTCTTCATCACGCCCGAGACGATGTAATGGGCGCTGCACTGCGTCGCGGCAGCGCGCGACGAAGTGCTCAAGCGCTAACCACTTGGTCTGACGTCTGCGCCGCCGGCAATCGTCGGCGGCACGCTTTTTCAAGGCTGTTCCCATGACCGAGCCCTCGCCCGCCGCCGCTATGCCCGGCGGCAAGCCCAAGCCCGCGGGGTGGCTCGCGCATGGCGGCCAGACCAAGCCACAACCCAAGATCGTGATCGGCATGCTGGCGTTCGCGGTCATGAACGTGACCACGATCGTCAGCCTGCGCGGCATGCCCGCCCAGGCCGAATACGGCATGGCGTCGATCTTCTATTACCTGTTCGCCGCGATCGTGTTCCTGGTGCCCGTAGCGCTGGTCGCCGCCGAACTCGCCGCGACCTTCCCCAAGCAAGGCGGCGTGTTCCGCTGGATCGGCGAAGCGTTCGGCCCGCGCTGGGGCTTTGCCGCGATCTATTATCAGTGGCAGGCGGTGGTGATCTGGTTCCCGACCGTGCTGATCTTCGCCGCCGCCGCGCTCGCCTATATCTGGTGGCCGCCCGCGTTCGACCAGGCGCTGGCCGACAACAAGGTCTACACGATCACCGTCCTGCTCGCGGTCTATTGGTTCGTGACGCTGGTCACCTTCCGCGGCATGGCGGCATCGACCCGGCTGAGCTGGCTCGGCGGTCTGTTCGGGACGATCATCCCCGGCGCGATCCTGATCGCGCTCGGCGTGGCCTATGTTGCGGCCGGCAAGCCGATGCACCTCGACCTGCACGCGAGCGTAATCCCCGACTTCAGCGACTTCCACAACATGGTGCTGGCCGCCAGCGTCTTCCTCTATTTCGCCGGCATGGAGATGCAGGCGGTCCATGTACAGGACCTCAAGAACCCGACGCGCAACTATCCGCTGTCGGTGCTGATCGCGACGGTGATGGTCGTGGTGATCTTCGTGCTCGGCACGCTCGCGGTCGGTGCGGTGATCCCGCGCGCGGCGATCGACATCAACCGCGGGTTGCTCGTCGCGTATAACGAACTGTGGGCGGCGTTCGGGCTGCCGTGGCTCGGCAACGTGATGGCGGCGATGCTGGCGTTCGGCGTGCTGGGGCAAGTCAGCGTGATCGTCGCGGGGCCGTCGACCGGGCTGCTCGCGGTGGGCAAGGCGGGGTATCTGCCGCACATCCTGCAAAAGACCAACGCGCACGGCATTCCGGTCGCGATCCTGATCCTGCAGGGTCTGCTCGTCACGGTGCTGTGCGTCGCGTTCACCGTGCTGCCGTCGGTCGAATCGGCCTATCAACTGCTCAGCCAGATGGCGACGATCATCTATCTGGTGATGTACGTCCTGCTGTACGTCGCCGCGATCCGGTTGCGCTACACCCAGCCCGACCGCGAGCGGCCGTTCCGCATTCCCGGCGGGAATGTCGGCATGTGGCTGGTCGGCCTGCTCGGGCTCGCCGGGGCGCTCGTCGCGCTGGGGTTCAGCTTCATCCCGCCGGCGCAGATCAGCACGGGCAGTCCGGTGCTCTATGTCGGCGCGCTGGTGGTCGGGTCGGCGTTCTTCCTGGCGATCCCGTTCGTGATCTACGCCTTTCACAAGCCCGACTGGAAGGCGGCGGAGTCGGACTTCGAACCGTTCGAAACCGCGGCGTGACGGCACTCGACACCAGCGCGCTGGTGACGATGACCGTCGGCCTGTTCGCGATCACCGCGCCGATCGCGGTGCTGCCGTTGTTCGTCGCCGCTACCGCTGGCCAGACACAAGGGGACCAGCGTCGCACCGCGCTGATGGCGGCGGCGACCTATGTCGTCGCGGGACTGCTCGCGCTGTTCGTCGGCAACGCCGCGCTCGGCGTCTTCGGTGTCAGCATCGCCGCATTGCGCGTGGCGGGAATGGCGGTGATCGGCGTGATCGGCTGGCAAATGCTCAACGCCCCGACCCCGAGCGAAGCGACGCCCGTCCGCAGCCACCACCACCGCGCGTCCAACACGCAGGTGCCGGTCGCCGCGCACAATGCCGTCGCCCCCTCCCCCGCATCGGTCGGAATCCTGCCGCTGGGCTTCCCGATCTATGCCGGCCCCGGGGTCTTGTCGGTCATCATCGCCTGGGGCAGCGGCAGTCGCCCGGTCTATCTCGCCGCGATGGTCGCGATCCTCGCGAATGCGGCGGTCATCGTCGCGCTCGATTTCCTGGCCGCGCCGATCACGCGGGTGATCGGGGAGAAGGCCTTGCTGATCACCGAAAAGATCTTCGGCCTGCTCGTCGTCGCGATCGCGGTCGGCGGGATGGCGAGCGCGCTGGTCGTGCTGTTTCCAGGGCTCGGCGGGCGATGAAGACGGTGTGCGCCGCGGTCGCCCTGTGCGCGCTGGGATCGCCTGGCGCAGCGCTGGCGCAGGACGGCGACCTCGCGGTTCGCAACCAATGGTTCACCGGTTCGCTCGAGGCGTCGTCGCCAGCCTTGTCGACGGCCGGGACGCTCGCGATCGAACCCTATCTCATCTACAAGATCGATACCGGCGCCTATGACGATCGGGGCCATCGCCACCCCCGCGGCGACGGCGTGCACCAGCTGCAGTCGGTGACGGTCGTGAAATACGCGCTCACCGACCGGGTGAGCTTTCAGGCGCTGCCGACGGTCGTCCGCGTGACCGATGGCCATGATCGGCGTGGCCTCGGCATCGCCGATCTGCCGATCGAGCTGGAATATCGCCTGACGGATGAGAATGGCCGAACCGGATCGCCCTCGATCACCGCGAGCGCCGGCCTCGTGCTGCCGATCGGCCGCTACGATCACCTGACGACCGTGCTCGACGGCCTCGGCACCGGCGCGCTGCTGGCAAAACAGGGGATCGTCGTCGAATCGCTATTCGACACCGCGGGCGGCCACCCGGTTCGTCTCCGCCTCTTCGCCTCAATGACTGAGGCGCTGGCGTCGGCGAGCGTTCGCGATCTGAGCGTCTATGGCACGACGGACGGCTTTGTCGGCCACGCCATGCCGGGCGTGTCCGCGCAGGTCGGTGTGGCCGCCGGCTATGCGCTCGACCAGCGCTGGGTGATTGCACTCGATCTTGTCCGGAGCGATGCCGGCGGTTCGCGGCTGACGGGCATGGATGCCGGCGGCACAGTGCGACGGACCACGGGCCGGCGCGCAAGCCGAACGACTTTGGCGCCTGCGCTGGAATATAACTGGTCGGCCCGCGCCGGGCTCATTGCGGGGGTCGAAGTGTCCGTCGCCGGCCGCAATACACCGTCCTACGCCGCGCCCCAGATAGCATTTGCCGTGGCATTCTAGCGTTCGTCGCGTCGAGCTATACCCCGATGGTGTGCGTAATTTCCGACGCTGCTCGCGCCGGGGGAACGGGACTACCGCGGGATCCTTGGGACAAGAGGATCAACGCATGAGCAGCTATACTCTCGTCAGCAGCGGAATTGCCGCGCTTGCCGGGGCGGTCATCCTGCTGCGGGATGGAGAGGTCGCGGGCGCGGACATCACGATCCTCGAGGAACGTCACCAGAGCGGCGGCGCGTTCGATGCGCATGGTAGCGCCGAGGACCGATATTTCCTGAGCGGCAGCCATATGCTCGAGGCGATGTACCAATGCACCGTCGACGTGCTCGACGACATTCCTTCGGCGAGCGACCCGACGATCTCGGTGCCCGAGGAAGCCAACCCAGCCGCGGCGGAATGGCGGTGGGACAATGAGGTGCGGCTCGTCAATCTGGACGGCTCTCGCCCGGATGCGCACGCCATGGGATTCACCGAGCACGACCGGATCGACCTGCTCGCGCTGATCGGTGGATCCGAGCGCAGGCTCGGCGACAAGCGCATCACCGACTGCTTCGCGGCCCATTTCTTCGAGACCACGTTCTGGCTGGAATGGTGCGCGCTGTTCGCGTTCGAGCCGTGGCACAGCGCAATCGAATTCCGCCGCTACTTGCGACGCTTCATCGATCATTTCTCGGCGATCGACGTCTAGGACGACATCTGTCGTACCATCGACACCCAGTATAACGGTATGATCGTGGCGTTCAGGTCCGCCATCGCGTCTGTCTCGAGGATCTCGGCTTTGCTGCACGCAGCACCGCGATCACCGTGAGCAGCATCTCACTGGCCGCCCCGAACACGCGTTGCCGTGTCCATCGCAGTCGTGAGCGCATGCAGGGTGAAAGGCTTGGCGAGGACCACGGCGTCCGGCACCGCCTTCAAGAGCTGGATCGTATCGCCGCTCATATAGAAATGCGCGACGAAGCCGCGGGCAAGGATCCGCCGCATCGCGGATACTCCGCTGCCCTCGGCAAGATTGCCGTCGACGATCAGCAGATCGGGCGCCAAGCGCTGCGCCGCCGCCACGGCATCGCTCTCGGTCGATGCGATGTGGCACACATCGTGCCCCATCGCGATCAGCAGGTCGGCAAGATCCATCGCGATCAGGACGTCATCCTCGACGAGGAGGATTCTGCGTCCAGGGCTCACAGCCGCGCACGCCTTGCCTCATCCGCGCGACGTCCACGCCGGGGCACACCGTGGTGCACCGTCGGTGGCTGCGCGCGCACGATCTTGGGCAAGCTGTTCGGGTTCGGGTACACTGTCTAGCCTCCAGGCCACCCCGTCGGCGATAGACATGAACCCGGGCACGATCGTGAACGGCGTTGTCATCAGGGTCGTCCGCGGTACTGCCTCAGAAAAATGCGCGCAGTCAGTCTCGGAAAATACTCAAGCTCATAGTGCGCACCGGCGATTTATTTTTCAGCGTAACTATGCGTAGGATGGATGGGACCAGACAGTGCTACGTCTATTTCATGACCGTAAATAAAACACCATCGGTGGGGGCAAGCGACCAGCCTCTGCCCCATCCGGCGTCGCCGATGCCGCAAAAGGCTACCCCCAAAGTCGCTGGGCCGCGGCTTGCGGAGTCGGTCCCGATCGTCGCGATAGGCGCTTCGTCGGGGGGACTTAAGGCTGCATCCGGACTGCTCGACGCGATCTCACCCACCACGGGCATGGCGTTCATCGTCGTTCAGCATCTCGATCCGACGCACAAGAGCATGATGGTCGACCTGTTGGCCGATCATACCACGATGGACATCGGCGAAGCGGTCGATGGCTGCGTGATCCGCCGCGACCATATCTACGTCATTCCCCCCGGCCGATATCTTTCGGTCGAAGACGGCGCGCTGGCCCTTTCCCCGCAACAGGCGCACCATGGCGCGCGCCTGCCGTTCGACTTTTTGCTGGCGTCGCTGGCGGAGGAATGCGGTGACCGGACGATTGCCGTAATCCTGTCGGGAACCGGCGCAGACGGCAGTGGCGGGCTTGCCGCGCTGAAAGCCGCAGGCGGCTATGCGATCGCGCAACAGCCCGAACAGGCCGATTATGACGGTATGCCGCGGAGCGCGATCGAAACGGGGCTCGTCGATCAGACCCTTGCGCTGGAAGACATCCCCCAGGCCCTGGCGGACCGCAAAGTCGCGATCGCGCAGTCCGCCGCCGCACCGAGCGTGCCCGCCCCGTCGAGCATGCCCGCCCCGCCCGCATCGACCGACCTGAACGCGATCATCGCCTTCCTCAACGACAACACGGCGCACGACTTCCGCCAATACAAGTCGGGGACGCTGGAACGGCGGATCGAGCGGCGGATCGTGCTACGCACGCTCGCGCCCGGCAATCTTGCCGGCTATCTCGATCTGCTGCGCACAGAGCCGGCCGAGCGCGACCTGCTCGCCAAGGACCTGCTGATCAACGTGACGCGCTTCTTCCGGGATCCGGCGATCTTCGATGCGCTGGCGCAGACGATCCTTCCCGACCTCGTCCGGCTCCTCCCCGAGCAAACACCGCTCAGGATCTGGGTCGCGGGATGCAGCACCGGTGAAGAGGCCTATTCGATCGCGATGCTCTGCCGCGACGCGATCAAGGCGTCGGGACGCGACATCAAACTCAAGCTCTTCGCCTCCGACGTGGACCCGGACGCGATCGCGACCGCACGCGAGGGGCTGTATCCGTTCGATATCGAGAACACGGTCCCCGCGGACCTGCTCACGCGCTTTTTTGTTCGGGACGAGGCCGGCTACCGGGTGGCGACCGCGCTGCGGGACACTGTCGTCTTCACCGTCCAGGACGTACTGTCGGACCCGCCCTTTTCGAAGATCGATCTCGTCTCCTGCCGTAACCTGCTGATCTATCTGAACCCCGAGGCGCAGGCCAAGGTCATATCGCTGTTCCATTTCGCGCTCCGCGAAGGCGGCATCCTGCTGCTCGGATCGTCCGAGACGGTGGGCAGCGCCGGAGACCGGTTCGAAGTGATCGCCAAGTCGGAACGCATCTACCGGCACGTCGCGCACGGCCGGACCGGCACCGCGGGCTTTCCCGTCAGCTTCGGCGACGCGCTGCCGATGCCGGGGACGACGGGCCGGTCCGCCTCGTCGCAGCGCCAGGCCACGCTGGCGGACATTTGCCGCCGGGCCGTCATCGCAACCCACGCGCCCGCCGCCATCCTGATCAATCGCAAGCGGCAGTGTCTCTATTCGATCGGGCCGACCGATCGCTATCTGCGGATCCCGCCGGGCTATGCCACGCTCGACTTGCTTGCGATGGCGTCCCCGACGCTCCGCACCAAGTTGCGGCTCGCGATCGACAAGGTCAGCGAGGCAACGCCGCGCGTCGATGGCGGCCGGACGCGCGTGATGCAGGACGGCATCGCCATCTGGTTTCGGATCGATGTCATGGCGGTGGTCGACGGGCAGGACGACATGCTGCTCGTCTGCTTCGTCGAGGAACCGGGCGAGAGCGCGGGTGCGACGGCATCCCCCAATCGCGGTGACGCAGCGCGCGTCACCGAGCTCGAGCAGGAACTGGAGGCAACCCAGGCGGAATTGCAGACGTCGATCCTGAACCAGGAGACGTCGAGCCAGGAACAGAAGACGATCAACGAGGAAGCGCTCTCGGTCAACGAGGAGTTCCAGTCGACCAACGAGGAATTGCTGACGTCCAAGGAAGAGCTGCAGTCGCTCAACGAGGAACTGACCGCGCTCAACAGCCAATTGCAGGAAACGCTGGAACGACAGCGCCTGACCTCGGACGATCTGCAGAACGTGCTCTACAGCACGAATGTCGCGACGCTCTTTCTCGACATCGACTTGAAGATCCGATTCTATACGCCCGCGATCAAGTCGGTCTTCAACATCATCGCCAGCGACATCGGACGACCGATCACCGACCTGCGCTCGATCGCGACCGATCCCGACCTGCTGGGGGATGCGCGCAAGGTGCTGGCGGATCACGGCTTGATCGACCGCGAGATCAGCGCGCCGAACGATACGTGGTTTCTGCGCCGAGTATTTCCCTATCGCACGCATGACGATGCCGTCGAAGGCGTCGTCATCACGTTCGCCGACACCACCGACCGGAAGATGACCGCCAAGGCGCTCGAGGCCGCCAAGATCGAGGCGGACCGCGCCAATCTTGCAAAGTCGCGTTTCCTCGCGGCAGCAAGCCATGATCTGCGCCAGCCGCTCCAGTCACTGACGCTGCTGCAGGAACTGCTGAGCCAGACCGTCGAGGGCGAGAAGCCCAGAAAACTCGTCTCCCGCCAAGGCCAGACGCTGGCCGCAATGTCCGGCATGCTCAACGCATTGCTCGACATAAACCAGATCGAAGCCGGCGTGGTGGAGGCGATGCCGGTGGTCTTTCCGATCTCCGACGTGCTCGATCTGCTGCGCGACGAGTTCGGTTATCTCGCACAGGCCCGTAACTTGTCGCTGCACATCCTGCCCAGTGCGGCGTTGGTTCACAGCGACGCCACGCTGCTCACGCAGATGCTTCGCAACCTGCTGGGGAACGCGATCAAATATACCAAGCAGGGCAAGATCCTGCTCGGCTGTCGACGGCGCGGCGACACGCTTCGAATCGAAGTTTGGGATACCGGGATCGGGATCGCCGCCGACCAGTTGCACGCGATTTTCGAGGAATTCCACCAGATCGACAACGCCGCGCGCGAACGCAGCCTCGGTCTGGGTCTTGGCCTGTCGATCGTAAAACGCCTCGGCCATTTGCTCGGACATGCCATCGACGTTCGCTCGCGCCCGAACGCGGGCTCGGTCTTCACGATCACGCTTCCCTGCCCGGCCGCCGATCCGCCAAGCGCCGTCGCCAAACCACCCGAACCCGATGCGGCCCCGGAGGGGCACCGGCGCACCTGCAAGATCGTCGTCGTCGACGACGACCCGGATGTCGTCGAATTGCTGGAGCAACTCCTCAAGCGCGAGGGGCATATCGTCAAGACCGCGGCCGATGCAGCATCCGCGATCAAGCTGGTTGCGGGCAGCGCGATCAAGCCGGAACTGCTGTTGACCGACTATAACCTGCCCGGCGGCCGGGACGGCCTCGATCTCCTGCGCAGCCTTCGCGCGACCCTGCCGCACGGGCTCCCGGCGATCGTCCTCACCGGAGACATATCGAGCGCGGCGCTGGCGCGGATCGCGGCAGAAGACTGCGTACAACTGAGCAAGCCGGTGAAGGCGCGCGACCTGCTCGCGGCGATCGAACTCCTGTTGGCCCGGGCACTGCCGTCGGCGTTGCACCCGGCCGGAGCTGTTGCGATTGCGGGCCCATCGATCACCTATGTCGTCGACGACGACCCGTACATTCTGGCGACGATCCGCGATGTGCTGGAGGGCGATGGACGCAGTGTCCAGGATTTCCCAAATGCAGAGGCGTTTCTTGCAGCCTATGCGCCGGGCAATGACGGGTGCCTGCTGGTCGACGCGCACCTGCCGGGGATGAGCGGCGTGGCGCTGATCGAGCAACTGCGCGCCCGCGCAAACCATCTCCCCGCGATCTTGATCACGGGCAGCGGCGATATCGGACTTGCGGTCAAAGCAATGCGAAGCGGCGCCTGCGACTTCATCGAAAAGCCGGTCGGCCGGGTCGAATTGCTTGCGAGCGTCGCGCGTGCAATCGATCAGTCACACGACTTTCGGCTGCGGGATGACGCGCACCAGAAAGCGGCGGCGCATGTCGGCGAATTGACCGACCGCCAGCGTGAAGTCATGGACCTGGTTTTGGCGGGCCATCCCAACAAGAACATCGCCGCCGATCTCGGGATTAGCCAGCGCACCGTGGAAAACCATCGCGCTGCGGTCATGCACAAGATGCAAGCCAAGTCGCTTCCCGAACTCGCGCGGATCGCGCAAGCCGCCGCCGACGGGAATGCGGCACGGCCGCGTTCGGCTCTGCCCCCGACCGAAAGTGCGGCGGTCTGAGGCAGGGCGTTGCAGCGGTCGAGCGGAGCATAGCGCCGCTGCACCGCGCTATCCGGCCGATATCAGTGTCCGGCAGTCCGCCTGCATATCGCAATCGCAGCACGCCGCGGCCTCTTCCACCGTGTCGATACACCGCGCACGGTAGAGGCGCGCGAGATGGGCGTGCGACCATGCGGCGGGGCCACAGTCGGTTGCCGCCGCGATCAGGTCTTCGGTGCGTGCCCGGTCGCGCAAAAACGCTCTGGTTTCGATCGACATGGCGCTGGTCTTTCTGGCCGACCGCGGCGGAGTGGAGCGGTCCTCGGGCCAGACGCTATGGTGACGAACAGGGCCGCCCAAGGATCGGAAACTACGCACGGAACAACCATCGCGAGCCGACGGACGCCTACTCGCTATCCGATCCGAGGATTTCTGCAATTTTAGCGGCGATATCTTCGGGACCTAGGATAAAATCGACACAGCCACTGGCAATGGCGCTGTCGGGCATGTCCGCCTGAATCGCCGATGCCGGCAATTGGGCGATCGTGACCCCGCCGCACGCGCGAATCCCGCACAGCGCGTCCGCACCGTCGCCGTCATAGCCCGACACGATCACCGCGATGAGCCGACCATGCCAATATTGCGTCAGCGATTGCAGGAAGACGGTGATGACATCCGGCCATCCCCGCGGTTTGGAGATCGCTGCGAGGCGAAATGCCCCGTCCAGCACGTGCAGGTCGCGTTGCGCGGGGATGATGAAGACGTGGTTCGGTCGGATATCGAGCCCTTCGGTAATGAGCTCGACCGGCATCGCGGTATGCCGCGGGAGGATTTCGTGGAGCAGGGTCGAGACGGTTCGCAAATGGTTCACGATCACGATCGCCGCCCCGAGATCACTCGGTAAATTGTCGAGCAAGCGCTTGTACGCATCAAGGCCACCCGCCGATCCGCCGACGCAGATGATCGGTATATCCCGATCTGTCATTGAACGAATGCTCCTTTGCATGAATGCGCCAAGCTACGTCCTGCGTCGGCACGCGCGACGGGCGGCGGTGATCGACCATAGGCATTTCTGCGCGGAACCCCGTACGCTTTCTGGTGCGGTGCCGGCATTCGGTCGGCATCGCTCGGAGTCGCCGCTCCGCTCGAGCATCGTGACGGCGGCGGCGCAGCGGTCGCCCCGGCGCCAACGCACGCTGCCGCGTTCACAGGGCCGAAGTGATGGCCGGCGCGTTGTGCGTCATGAACCAGACCGGCTCCGGGCTTGACCCTGACACGGTGTCAGACCCTATCTGGGTTCGCATGGAGACCCAGATGACCAGCGACGTTCCCGTGCACGGCCGCGATGCCGACAGTCCTCGAGCGGACGGGATGGTCACCGATCCCGTCTGCGGCATGACCGTGGACGCGACAAAGACCGCACATCACGCCGACCATGAAGGCCACCGCTATTCCTTTTGCAGTGCGCGCTGCCGGAGCAAATTTATCGCAGCCCCCGAGACCTACCGCGCCGGCAAACCCGTACCCGCGCCCAAAGCGGGCCCCGGTGGAGTATGGACATGCCCCATGCATCCCCAGATCCGGAACGACGGTCCGGGAACGTGCCCACTCTGCGGCATGGCGCTCGAGCCCGAAGATCCGACGCTCGATACAGGGCCAAACCCTGAACTCACCGATTTTACCCGACGAGCCTGGATAGCCGGGGCATTGAGCGTTCCGTTGCTCGCGATTTCGATGGTGGCCGAGATGCTCGGCATCACGCTCGTGCCGCCGACATATTCGCCGTGGATCCAGCTCGCGCTCACCGCACCGATCGTCCTGTGGGCGGGTGCGCCGTTCTTTCAGCGCGGATGGACGTCGATCCGCACGCGACACCTCAACATGTTTACGTTGGTCTCGCTCGGCGTCGGCGCGGCATTCAGCTATAGTCTCGTCGCGACGATCGCGCCCGGCGTGTTCCCGCCCTCGTTCCGCATGCACGGGGTCACTCCGGTCTATTACGAGGCGGCTGGCGTCGTGGTGACGCTAGTGCTGCTCGGGCAGGTCCTCGAACTGCGCGCGCGCGCGGCGACGGGTCGAGCCATCCGCGCGTTGATGGATCTCGCGCCGAAGACAGCGCGGCGGCTGCGCGAGGATGGCAGCGAGGAAGAAATCCCCCTCTCCGACGTCGCCACCGGCGATACGCTGCGGGTGCGGCCCGGCGAGGCAGTACCGGTTGATGGCATCGTGGTCGATGGCCGGTCGTCGGTCGACGAAGCGATGCTGACCGGCGAACCGGCAGCGGTGCTCAAGCAGAAGGGGTCTTCCG
Organism: Sphingomonas sp. 10B4; assembly: GCF_035019905.1. Lineage (NCBI taxonomy): Bacteria > Pseudomonadati > Pseudomonadota > Alphaproteobacteria > Sphingomonadales > Sphingomonadaceae > Sphingomonas > Sphingomonas sp. 10B4. The sequence goes on from NZ_JASJVC010000032.1 coordinate 31,044, forward strand.
TCACCGGCGGGACGATCAACGGCACCGGCTCGCTGGCGATCGAGGCGCGTGCCGTCGGCGCCGACACGGTCTTGGCGCGGATCGTCAAGATGGTCGCCGAGGCGCAGCGCAGCCGCGCCCCCATCCAGGCGATCGCCGACCGTGTGTCGGGCTGGTTCGTGCCGCTGGTGGTGGGGATCGCGATCCTTACCTTCGTCGTGTGGAATATGGTGGGGCCGGAGCCGCGCTTCGGTCACGCGTTGCTCAACGCCATCGCGGTGCTGATCATCGCCTGCCCGTGTGCGTTAGGGCTCGCGACGCCGATGTCGATCATGGTCGGCACCGGGCGTGGTGCGCGCGGCGGCGTGCTGATCAAGGATGCCGAGGCGCTTCAGATGATGGCCGTCGTCGACACGCTGGTGATCGACAAGACCGGCACGCTGACCGAGGGCCGCCCGAAGGTGACCGCGATCGAGCCTGGTGACGGCTTCGATCGCGATACGGTGCTCGCGGCGGCGGCGGCCGTGGAGGGCCAGTCGGAGCACCCGCTGGCCGCTGCCATCCTGCGCGCCGCGCAGGACGCAAAACTGAAGCTCGGGTCGCTTGCGCAGTTTGCATCGCAGACCGGATTGGGTGTCAGCGGTCATGTCGATGGCAAGGCGGTCGTGGTGGGCAATGCGGCGCAGATGCACCGGATCGGAGTCGATGCGGGGTCCCTCGCGGAGGCAGCGGAACGCTATCGCCGTGACGGCGCGGGGGTGATGCTCGTCGCAATCGCGGGCAAGCCGGCCGGATTGATCGCGGTCGCCGATCCCATTCGGGACTCCGCGCGCGACGCCATTGCCGCCCTCAAGGCGGAAGGGTTGCGGATCGTCATGCTCACCGGCGATGCCGAGGCAACCGCGCAAGCCGTTTCCACGGCAATCGGCGGGATCGACGAGGTCCATGCCGGGCTCAAACCCGAAGACAAGGCGCGGATCATCGGCGAGCTCCAGGCAAAGGGTGCCAAGGTCGCGATGGCGGGCGACGGCATCAACGACGCGCCCGCGCTCGCCGCGGCAGACGTGGGTGTGGCAATGGGCACCGGCACCGACGTCGCGATCGAGAGCGCCGGCATGACGCTGACCAAGGGCGATCTGGCGGCGATGGTGCGCGCGCGCCGTCTGGCCCGCGCGACGATGCGCAACATCCGCCAGAACCTGTTCTTCTCGTTCGTGTTCAACGGCATCGGAGTCCCGATAGCAGCCGGCGTGCTCTATCCGGTCACGGGTTTGCTGCTGTCACCGATGATCGCGGGCGCGGCAATGGCGCTGTCGAGCTTCACCGTCGTGACCAATGCCTTGCGATTGAACCGGGCCAAGCTGTGAAAATCGGGCCCGCATCGCAGGCGAGCGGCGTCTCGCAGCGGATGATCCGCCATTATGAGACGATCGGCTTGATCCCGGCGCCTCTCCGCCGCGACAGCGGGTATCGCGATTATGCCGATGCCGACGTGCACCGCCTCCGCTTCATCGCGAACGCGCGCGATCTGGGCTTCCCGATCGAGGACATCCGCTCGCTGCTGGGACTGTGGAACGATCGCGACCGCCAGAGCATCGACGTCAAGCGCCTCGCTTTAGCGCGCGCCGACGATCTTCACCGCAAGGCTCTTGCACTGGAGGCGATGCGAAATACGCTGCTTGATCTCGCCGAACGATGCCATGGTGACGGGCGGCCGGATTGCCCCATCATCGCCGCCCTCGATACCGCATAGGGTCGCCACGACCTCAGCCCGTGCGATGCCCCGGCGCGCGCCGATGATCCGCCTTACACCTCGGCGTGGCGATGGCTCCACGAGCGCGCAGCCCGCTCAGCGCGCGTCGGCACCACCGCCCAATGACAGGCGTTCGGGCCGAAGTCGCGTTGGGCATCGTCGCGCCTGAGCGTCATTCCGAGCGGGCGTTCGCCCATATCCGCCAGGAATGCTGGAAAATCGTCTCTCCACCGCGCAGCCACCGCAATCCCTCGGCCGCCGCATTGCGGATAGCCGCTGACCTTTGGATTGTCGCACAGGCTCTTCATCGCCTGCCAAGCGCGGTAGGTCGGCGCATGCCGTTTGTCAGCGCGCTCGCCATGCGTGCGCAGCCGTGCGGCGCTGATCTCGCGGTGTCTGCAGCCACAGCTCGTGGTGCTTCCTGCCCGTACGTTGCCGCCATGCGCCACGATCATGGCGCCGCAATCACAGGCGAACAGCCAATGGCAATGGCCGTGCCGATCGGTGTGCGAAAAATCCACGCCCAGGAGCCGCGCATAGCGCTGCCCGGCCATGTCGATCCGAACCTTGCGCATCTCCCCCGTCAACCGTGCGTGTCGGCTGCAGGCTTTGGTTGCACCGACCAGGCGGCAGGTTCGTCGCCCTGGTCGGCCTTGGCCGCCGCTGCCGTCGCCTGCACGGTATCTGGCCTGTGATGCGCGGGGGCATAGACGGTATAGAGTTGCATCGGCGTCGTGCCGGTGTTGGTGATGTTGTGCCACGTCCCCGCCGGAACGAGCACACACCAGCCGTCCGAAACGTCTTTCTCGAAAGTCAGCGCGTCCTTGGCAGCACCCATCTGCACGCGCCCATGGCCGGCATCGAGGCGCAGGAACTGATCGGTGTCGGGATGCGCCTCGAGACCGACATCGCCACCGACCGGGATCGACATCAACGTCACCTGCAGATAGCGGCCGCTCCACGCGACGGACCGATACTCGGCATTGTCCTTGGTCGCGCTTTCGAGGTCGAACGACTGCGGCTGTGGCCCGACGTCTTTGATGCGTGAGTCGGTGCCGGCCATCATTCGTCTCCTCGAAAGCGTCGACCGGGCAGGGACTGCTTCACCCATTCTGAAGCGCACGCCGTGTCGCGATGGCGCTATCTGGCAGGCCGCTGCGACGGAACAGCATCGGAAACTACGCACGCCAGAGGACGCTGCGCCGCCGGTATGCATAACCATCGGAGAAACGCGCGAGATCGTCAGAACTTGGACCGAACACCCGCCTCGTAGCTTTGGTCGTAGAATTCGCGTTGCGTCGTGGGATATTTGACGATGTCCTCGGCGGACTGGACGTTGATGAGATGGGAGGCCGCCTTTTCCTCGGCGCGCGCGGTTTTTGCCGCGCGCGTGGCTGTGCCGACGATCGTTGAACAAAGTTCCGACGATCGCAAAACCGCACCTTCAACGCGCAGGTTTGACCACCAGAATGTGAAAGGACCCCGGCACCATCGCGGGACGTCCGCCCCCCGCCGCAGCCGCGCCGAACTTCGCGGTTGGCAGATACAGCGCCCCCGTTTTGGGATCGAGCGCGCCGGTGCGCGCGCCGACTTCGGTCGTCACGACGCCCACGGCTTCCACACGGACACCTTTCAACGAGAGGATGTCGAGCACCCCGTCTTTCCCGCACGGGATAAACGCGAGCCCGCGCGCCTCGTCCATAATCACGGCGTCGGGCCCCGCGCCGATATCGACGAGTGCGCTCAGCTGCCGTCGACGGGCGTCGACGATGGCGGCCTTGCCGTTGGCGCACGACGCGATCAGGCGGTCGTGCGCGCTGTCATAACCGAGCCCGGTCGGTGCCTTGCAGCCCGGCAGCGCGATCGCCTTGCCGGCGACTCCGCGCGCGACGTCGACCGTTTCGATCTGGTCCGCCTCCTCGTTGTTGACGAACAGCGTCCCGTCCGCGCCGAACGCGGCATATTCGAGCGCGGGCTTGGCCGGGATCGTGCGAGTCACCTTGCTGGTGGCGAGGTCGATCACCGACACGGTGCCGCTATCGGCATTCATGACATAGGCATGGGTCTTTTGCGGATCGAGAATGGCAGCGTCGGGCTTCTTGCCGACGGCGATGCTCGCGGTTTCGGCACCCGACCGCAGATCGTACAACCGCACGGTGCCATCGGTCCCGCTCGTCACCAGCAGCCTGCCGCCGGACAACGGCACGACTGCATGACCGCGCTGCACGCTGCCGAGCGAGGTGACCTTGCCGGTCGCCACTTCCAGCACCGTGACCGCGTTGCTGCGCGCGACATACACGAAAATGCCGTCGTCGTCGGTGCGGGCATAGTCCCACGATCCGTCGGGCCCAGCGATCGATTGGGTGACGGCATAGATCGGCGCGGGCGTCGCCGCGAGACCGGACGGCGTGGCTGCAGCTGCAGCGAGCAGGACGAGAAGCGAAGGGCGGCGCATGGCGGTCTCCACGAAGATGAGGGCTGCCTTTTGCCCCGGCGCCCCACCGCGGTCACGTTAGGGATCGCTAATCCAGCGCTGCGACCCCGGTCTCGACCACGCGTGTGGGCTGCGCGAAGGTCAGGCGAACCCGCAAGCCGGGGCGATTGTCGAGCAGTTCGAGACGGACGCGATGGAGCGCCGCGATCGCCGCGGCCAGCGCCATGCCGAGCCCTGCGCCCGGCAAGTTTCGGCTGCGGTCGAGGCGGTAGAAGCGAGTCAGCACGGCGTCGCGTTCATGCGGCGGAATGCCAGGTCCGTCGTCGCTGACGCTCGCGACAATCGCGCCGTCGATCCGCTCTAGCCGGCTGACGATGGTGCTTCCGGCCGGCGTATGGCGGATCGCATTGTCGACCAGATTGGTCATCATCTGCGCCAGCAATTCGGCATCGCCCTCGATTAGCAGACCGTCGGCATGCGCCGCGATCAAGGTTTTCCCATCGTCCTCGGCAACGGGTTGATACGCGGCGATCACTCGCCCGACCAGTTCGCTCAAATCGAGCGGAGCGAAATATTGGCGCCCGTCGCCCCCCTCGAGCGTCCCGATCCGCAACAACGCCCGGAAGATCGCGAGAATCTCGTCGGTCTGCGCGATGGCGGTGTCGATGCTGGCGTCGAACCGCTCCGGGTCACGCGCATCGCGCGTTTGCTCGAGCTGCTGGCGAAGCCGCCCGAGCGGAGTGCGCAGATCGTGGGCGATGTCGGTGGTGACTTGGCGCAGGCCGTCCATCAGCGCGCCGATCCGGTCGAGCATCGCGTTGAGGTTCGCCGAGAGCTGGTCGAATTCGCGGCTGATACCGATCGGCGGCAGACGTTCGGCCGTATTGCCCGCCATCACCCGCGCGATCGCAGCGTTCACGCGGTCGAGCCGGCGCATGAACAGCGCGCCGATGAGATAGCCACCGACCAATGCAAGCACGGTGATGACCGCTCCCGCGACGACCAGGAACCGGTCGAGCGCACGCCGCAATTCCTGGATGTCGTAAGTGTCGGTGGCGACGACCAGCGTCCCGCCGTTGGGGAGAGCAACCCCGAGGCTCCGCAAGGTTTCGGCGGCGGGGTCCTGCGGGTCGTCGTGCACCGCGACCTGCCCCCAGCCGAGCCTGACCGTCGGCGTGCCGATATCGTCGACCAGCAGGCGTCCGGCGCGGTCGATCACCTGGTATCGGAACGCTTCCGCGCCGCTGGCGCGCCGATGCCGGGCGATCGCCCCGATCAGGCTTGCTCGCCCCTCCTCCCGGTCCTCACCCGCAAGGATCGCGGCCTCGCTGGTCAAGCCGCCTTCGGTGGCATCGACCGCATAATGCGCGATGGACCGCTCGACGACGACCAAGACGAGCGCGGAGCCTGCCGCGAAGGCAAGCGCGAGCAGGCAGGCAAAGCGGAACGCGCCGCTCCGGAAACCGCTAAGCCAGGCCATCGCACCGATAGCCCGCGCCGCGCACCGTATGGATCAGTTCCTGAACGAAGCCGCGATCGACCTTCGAGCGCAAGCGACTCATATGGCTTTCGATGATATTGGTCTGCGGGTCGAAATGGAACGACCACACGTTTTCGAGCAGCATCGTCCTTGTGACGATCTCGCCTGCGTGGCGCATAAGATATTCGAGCAGCTTGAACTCCTGCGCCTGCAACGGGATCGCCCGGCCGCCACGCCGCACGCTGCGCTTGATCAAATCGATTTCGAGATCGGCGACGCGCAGCACGGTCGCCACATCTCGAGCCGGCTGGCGGCGCAACAAGGCGTTGACCCGCGCGAGAAACTCGATCGCGGCGAATGGCTTGACCAGATAATCGTCGGCGCCCGCGTCGAGCCCCTCGACACGGTCATGGACTCCGTCGATCGCGGTGAGGAAGATCGCGGGGGCGCGAACACCGGCCGCGCGAAGCGCCTTGAGCACGCCAAGCCCATCGACTCCGGGCACCATGCGATCGAGGATGAGGACAGCATAATCGTTGGTGGACCCGAGGACGATCGCGTCGCTCCCGTTGCTGCAAGCGTCGACGACATGCCCTGCCGCTACCAACGTGCGCTCCAGATGGGTGCGGGTCGCTTCGTCATCCTCGAGCAGCAGCAGGTTCACCGCATCACCTCCACCAGCTGCGTAGCACGATCGCCTAGCCGGACGTCCCGCGTCGCGCGCAAGTTGGGAATAAACAACATCCGGATCATCATTCGCCTATGCCATATCACACGACGGCCGCGCGTTCTTTCCGTGGCTCGGCTTCCGGAGTTGACCGCGTTGAGACGTACCCTTCCGCGCCGCGCCATGGCTGCGCTCGCCGCACTGAGCGGCGTGACCGGGTGCGCGCGCTACACCCCGCTCCCGCTGGCGACCGCGCCACCGCTGGCGGCCGACGTGCGATCGTTGGCGCGGGCGGAAACGATCGTCGCGACAGAACCGCTGTCGGTTGCGCAGGTGGTCGACCTCGCCCTCGCCAACAACCCCGACCTCAAGGCGGCACGGCTGCGGCGCGCAATTGCCGCGGGCCAGACGCGGCAGGCCGGTGTCCTGCCCAATCCGTCGCTGACCGGCGCCTTCCTCCCGCTGCTGTCGGGTGGCGGGGCGGTGCCCGCGTGGAACATCGGCCTCAGCCAGGACATCAAGGCGCTGCTCACCTACCGCACGCGCCGCCGCGCCGCTGTCGACAGCGAACGCCAGGTCGCCGCGGATATCGTCTGGCAGGAATGGCAAGTCGCGGGGCAGGCGCGGCAAGTCGCAGGCGACCTGATCCTCGGCGCAGCCAGTCGGCAAAGCTATGTCGCGGCCTATCGGTTGCTGGCCGCGCGCAACGCCAAGCTCGAACAGGCACTGGCCGCGCGCAACGTCACGCTGGTGACGGTCGCGCCCGACCGGGTCGCGCTGCAGGCCGCGCGGACCGCGCTCGATGCGCTCGATCAGCGGCAATTGGCGTTGATGCATCAGCTCGACGCGTTGCTCGGGCTCGCGCCGGACGTCGTCGTCCCGCTCGCGACGCAGATCGATCTGCCGCGGTTCGACCCCGTCGCGATCCGCGCCGAGCTCGCGACGTTGCCCGACCGCCGCCCCGATCTGATTGCGCTGCGGATGGGCTATGCCGCCGCCGACGAGCAGCTGCGCCAGGCCATCGCCGCGCAATTCCCCGACGTCGTTCTCGGCGGCAGCGTCAGCAGCGACAGCTCGAAGGTCATCAACAGTGGCCCCAATGTCGCGATCGGCCTGCCGATCTTCGACCGCAACCAGGGCAATGTCGCGATCACGCGCGCGACTCGTGCGCAGCTCCAGGCCGACTATGCTGCGCGCCTTGCGACGGCGGTCGGCACGGTCGGTGCGTTGCTGCGTGAGATGGAGCAACTGTCCGCGCAGCTCGCGGTCGCGCGCCGCGACCTACCCGCGGCGCGGTCCGCCGCCGACCGCGCGCAGGCCGCGTTCGGCGCCTCCAACATCGACGAGCGGGGCTATGTCGACCTCGTCTACAACCGCTTTGCCAAGGAACAGGAGATTATGACGCTGGAACTGGGATTGCTCGACCGACAGGTCGCGATCCAGACGCTTGTCGGCGATGGCCTGCCGACCGTGGATTTGCGCGCCGACGACGCCCGGGCGGTGTCGCGATGAGGGTGCCGCTCGGTCTGTCGATCGCGCTGGCGCTGTCGGGCTGCGGCGCGGGGGGCACCCCCGATTCCGCGCAAACCGCAGTACCGAGCGCGCTCGTCTCCACAGTCGCTCCGACCCAGGGATCCTTGCCCCAAACGGTCACCGGCTATGGCACGGTTGCGCCCGCGCTCAACGGAACGCGTAGCTTCAACGAAGCGCAGCCGGGCCAGATCACGCGGCTGATGGTCGCCCCCGGCACGGCGGTCCGGCGCGGGCAGCCGCTCGCCAGCTTCGCCACCGCGCCCGCGTCGCGGAGCTTGTACCGCCAAGCGGTCGACGCGCTGAGCGCGGCACGCAAGCAACGCACGACCACCGCGCAGCTGCTGTCGCAACAGCTCGCGACGCAGGATCAGTTGGTCCAGGCGGAAAAGGCGGTGTCCGACGCGCAGACCGCGCTTGCGGCGTTGCAGGCGGATGGCGCGGGGAACGGCGAACAGACGCTGACCGCCCCGTTCGACGGCGTCGTCACCACCGTGAGCGTCGCTCAGGGTGACCGGACGCAAGCGGGCGCCCCGATCCTGACGGTCGCCAAGGGAACGGGTATCATCGTGACCGCCGGCGTCGACCCTGCCGAGCGCGGTCGCGTCGCGGTCGGGCAATCCGCGTCGCTCGTCCGGCTGTCGGGCGGAACGCCGCTGACCGGACGCGTGCTACGGGTCAGCAATGCGCTCAATGCCAAGACCCGGCTGGTCGACGTCGACGTTGCGTTTCCGGTCGGAAGCCTGTTGCCGGGCGAAGCTATGCAGGTCGCGATCGCCACTGGGCAGGTCGCCGGCTGGGTGGTGCCGCATCGCTCCGTCGTCACCGCGGGCGGGCCGGCGCACGTCTTTCAGGTCAGCGGCGGCAAGGCGGTCGCCGTCCCCGTCACGGTGGCGCTCGCCTCTGATGCGGGCGATGTCGTCAGCGGGGCGATCGACCCCCGGCGTCGCCTGATCGTCGATGGTGCCTATCAGGTCAGCGACGGTGCCGCCGTGCGGTGGACGCGCTGATGCTCGAGCGGTTGCTGCGCGAGCAATCGCGCGCCTTCGTCCTGATCGCCATCGCGCTGGCAGTGGCGGGGCTGGTGGCGGCGCTGTCACTGCCGATCGGACTGTTTCCGCAGGTGTCCTTCCCGCGCGTCGTCGTCGATCTCGATGCCGGCAGCCGCCCCGCCGATCAGACCGCGCTGACCGTCACCCGCCCGGTCGAGGAAGCGCTCCGCGCGATCCCCGGTGTGCAGGACGTCCGTTCCGCGACCAGCCGTGGGTCGGCGCAGATCTCGATCGATTTCGGCTGGGGCCGCGACATGGTCGCGAGCACGCTGCTGGTCGATTCGGCGATCGCGCGGACGATCGCGTCGCTTCCGACCGGCACCCAATACACCGTCCGGCGGATGGACCCGACGGTGTTCCCGATCATTTCCTACGCGCTCGTCTCGACCGCCGCCGATCCGGTCGCGCTGCAGGATATCGCAAAATATCAGATCACGCCGTTGCTCTCGTCGGTCCCAGGGCTCGCGCGCGTCGGGGTGCAGGGGGGCGACACCGCCGAGGTGCAAGTGCTCGCCGATCCGCACCGGCTCGCCGATCACGCTCTGTCGATGGCCGACCTCACCACCGCGATCCGCAACGGCAATGTGCTGAGCGCGGTCGGACAGGTGCAGGATCGCGGGCGCCTGTCGCTCGTCATCGCCGATCGCAGCGTGACGACCGCGGCGCAGATCGGTGCAATCATCGTCTCTGCCGATCCGCAGGGCGTCGTCCGCGTTCGCGACGTAGCGACCGTGCAGAATGGTGCCGTCCCGGTGTGGCAGCGCATCGTCGAGGATGGCACGCCCGCGGTGCTGTTCAACATCTACGAACAGCCCGATGGCAATGCGGTGCGGATCGCGCAGGCCGTGCAGCAGAGGCTCGCCACGCTCGCGCTCCCGCCCGGCGTCAAGCTGGTCTGCTGGTACGACCAGAGCGAGCTCGTCACGCAATCGGTCGCCAGTGTGCGCGACGCAGTGCTGATCGGGCTCGTGCTCGCAGCGGTGGTGCTGTTGGGCTTTCTGCGCAGCTGGCGGGTGACGCTGGTCGCGGTCATCGTCGTGCCCGCGACGCTTGCGGCAACGGTGCTCGTCCTCAGCATGCTGGGGATGAGCTTCAACATCATGACGCTTGGCGGGATCGCCGCGGCGGTCGGGCTGCTGATCGACGACGTCATCGTGATGGTCGAGCATATCGCACGCCGCGCCGGCGCGATCGGCGCTGACGGCCGACCCGCCGGGGACGCCGCGGTGATCCCGGCGGCGCGCGAGTTCCTCGCGCCGCTCACCGGATCGAGTCTTGCAACGCTGATCGTGTTCGTGCCGCTGTCGTTCCTCACCGGGGTGACCGGCGCCTTCTCCAAGGCACTGTCGCTGACGATGGCGGCGGCGCTTGCGATCTCCTGGGCGATGACCGCGTTCGTCGTGCCGGTGCTGGTTCGCTGGCTGGTCGATTTCAGCGCATGGCATGACCCCGGCGCCCCCGGAGTCGGGCGTATGGCGCGGCTCCACGACGGCATTCTCGACCGCCTGTCGGCACGCCCCTGGCTGCTCGCCATCGCCGCGGTTCCCCTGCTGGCGATCGGCTATGTCAGCTACGAAAACGTGCCGAGCGGCTTCATGCCCAAGGTCGACGAAGGCGGGTTCGTGATGGACTATTACACTGCGCCCGGCACGTCGCTCGATGAAACGGGGCGGCAGGTCGGGCAGATCGACGCGATGTTGAAGGCCAACCCGGCCGTGCTGACCTTTTCGCGCCGGCTCGGCACCGGGCTCGGCGGCGATCTCGGGCAGAGCTATCACGGCGACTATTTCGTGCGGCTCAAGCCCGGTCATGCCGCCCCGACCGAGGAAATCGCGGCGTCGGTGGCGGAGCGGATCACCGCGGAGGTACCCGGCGTCCAGGTCGAAGTCGCGCAGCTGATCGAGGATCTGATCGGCGACTTGACCGCAGTGCCGCAGCCGATCGAGGTGAAGCTCTATGCCGCCGACCCTTCGGTCCTGCAGGGCGAGGCGCGCAAGGTCGCTGCGCTGATCGGCAAGATCGACGGCGTGGTCGAGGTGAAGGATGGCGTGCAGCTCGCGGGCGATGCGCTCGACGTGCATGTGGATCCGGTCCGCGCCGGGATCGAGGGTGTCGCTCCCGCCGATATCGAGGCGCAGTTGAGCGCCGCGCTGACCGGGAGCATTGCAACCACGCTCGCCCAGCCGAGCAAGGCGGTCGACGTGCGGGTGCGCTTGCCCAACGCACTGACGCTCAGCGAAGCCGGGCTCGCCCAATTGCCGATCCGCGCGAGCGACGGACACGTCTTCGCGCTGTCGCGCGTCGCCACGATCGAGGCCGTTACCGGACAGCCGCAGATCAGCCGCGAAAATCTCGAACCGATGATCGCGGTGACCGGGCGGATCCAAGGCCGCGGGATCGGTGCTGCGGTCGGCGACGTGCGGGCGGTGCTCGACCGGCCAAGCGTTCTCGGCCCCGGCGTGCGGTATGAACTGGGCGGCCTCTATCAGCAGCAACAGATCGCTTTTGCCGGGTTGATCAAAGTGTTCGGAGCGGCGCTGGTGGCAGAGCTGGTCTTGCTGCTGATCCTCTATCGCCGCTTCTGGTTGCCGGTGATCATCATCGGCTGTTCGCTGCTTTCGACCACCGCTGTGTTCACCGCGCTGTGGGTGGCGGGGGTCGATCTCAACATCACGGCGCTGATGGGAATGACGATGATCATCGGCATCGGCACGGAGATGGCGATCTTCTACGTCTCGGAATTCGAAGAGCTGGCGCGGACCATGCCGCCCGCGGCGGCGACGCGCGAGGCGAGCCGCAACCGTCTGCGCCCGATCACGATGACGACGCTCGCGGCGATCTTCACGCTGCTGCCACTTGCGCTGGCTATCGGTCAGGGCTCGGGGATCCAGCAACCGCTCGCGATTGCGATCATCGCCGGTCTGATCTTGCAATACCCCTTGGTATTGCTCGCGATGCCGGTCCTGGTACGGCTTACGTTGCCAAAGGACGAGCGTGTCCTCGACACCGTACGCGAATCCTGATCGATCGGACCGACGAGAAGGTGTCGGCGATGCCAGACCGACCATCGCTTTCCGCCGAAATACTGGCGGCTGCGCTCGGACCACCATCGCGGTACGGGAAATTCCGGCAGCCGACACGGCAGCAACGATCGCGAAAATCTCGAGTGTTAGTCCGAACACGGCGAGAATCGGGGCGGTAGCAATCGCCTTCGCCGTCGATGCTTGTCGCGATTGGCGCAACGAAACGCAACGGACCGATCGCAACCGGCGGGGTGACGCAGAAAAGTGGTGTGGCGCGCGGACCCGACCGCGCGGTTGCGCAGTGCGTCCACGATCGCAGCGGTGATCGCCGACACCGCACCCGATAGTGCTGCATCACCGCGCATCCGCTCGAGCGGCGGCGACCACATGCCTGAGTGGCGATCCGCACCAGGGAAGCCGACAGAAGTCAAAAATCATGATCAGTGCCTTGGCGTGGTCCGGCCATGGCGAAGCCGCCGAGCATCTTGCGCGCGGTAATCCGATGGGACTGCTGGACCGCCTGATGCGCGACATGGGCGAGCACAGCATAAGGGCCGCCGAACATCACGTCTGCCATGGTCGAGAGGACGATCGCAATCTGCGTGATCTACAGCATCAACTATGCCGCCGCCTGCCGCAACGATTGGCTGCTCCTGAGACTGGCATGCGCTATGACGTGCCCCCCGAAATGCCCCCAAATGCAACTCGACATTATGGGCCAAAAAAGGCACCGGATAGCGCGCGCAGCAAGCGGCGACGAATTGGCGACAAACCACGGAAAGCCGACACAAAAAAACCGCCTCGGGGTATCCTGAGACGGTTTGGTATGTCGGTGTGTGGTTGCGGGGACAGGATTTGAACCTGTGACCTTCAGGTTATGAGCCTGACGAGCTACCGGGCTGCTCCACCCCGCGCCAGGGTAGATGACTTGTAAATGGGTTCTCATGAGAGACACGAACGTTTTGTGTTCACCGGCTTCAATGCCTGGCGACGACCTACTCTTCCATCGCTTAAGCGATAGT
>NZ_JASJVC010000033.1:0-42013 GCF_035019905.1 Sphingomonas sp. 10B4
CCCCCGCCCCGCCCGCTCACCGACAGCTTCGGCCGCCGGATCACCTATCTGCGGCTGTCGGTGACCGACCGCTGCGATCTGCGCTGCCGCTATTGCATGAGCGAGGCGATGACCTTCCTGCCGCGCAAGGAAGTGCTGACGATCGAAGAAATGGGCGCGGTCGCCGATGCCTTCATCGCGCGCGGCGTGCGCAAGATCCGGCTGACTGGCGGCGAACCGCTGGTGCGGCGCGGTGTCGATGATCTCGCGCGCTATATCGGCCGGCATATCGCGACGGGCGCGCTCGACGAGATGACGCTCACGACCAACGCGACCCGGCTGTCGCAGCATGCCGAGGCGCTATTCGCGGCGGGCGTACGGCGCGTCAACGTCAGCCTCGACAGCCTCGACCCCGACAATTTCCGCCATATCACGCGGACGGGCAACCTTGCCGAAGTGCTCGACGGCATCGCCGCGGGCAAGGCCGCGGGATTGGCGATCAAGATCAACATGGTCGCGCTGAAGGGTGCGAACGAGGACGAGATCGAACCGATGATCCGCTGGTGCGGCACGCACGGTTTCGACCTTACGTTGATCGAGACGATGCCGCTCGGCGTGGTCGACGAGGATCGCACCGATCGCTACCTCCCGCTCGACGTCGTTCGCGAGCGGCTCGAGGCGCGCTTCACGCTCGAGCGCGACGATCATCGCACCGGCGGCCCTGCGCGCTACGTCCGCGTGCGCGAGACGGGAACGCGGCTCGGCCTGATCACCCCGCTCACCAACAATTTCTGCGAAGGCTGCAACCGCGTGCGGCTGACCGCGTCGGGCCGACTCTACATGTGCCTTGGCCATGACGACAAGATGGACTTGAAGCAGGTGCTGCGCGAGGGCGGGCCCGCCGCGCTCGATGCGGCGATCGACGCCGCCTTGCTGACCAAGCCGCTGCGCCATGCCTTCGAGATCGTTGACCGCAACGCCGCGCCCGCGGTCGGGCGGCACATGAGCGTCACGGGGGGCTGACACGATGGCCGATAACGAGACGGCGCTGGCGGCATTTGCAGCCTGGCGCGGGGCACCGATGGCGATCGCCACGGTCATCTCGACCTGGGGATCGGCGCCGCGCCCGCGCGGCAGCCATATGCTCGTCCATGCCGACGGTCGGCTCGAAGGCTCGGTTTCGGGTGGGTGCGTCGAAGGCGACGTGCTTGCGCTCGCCGCCGAGGTGATCGCGCGCGGGACGCCCGAACGCCGCCAATACGGCGTCGCCGACGGCTCGGCGTGGGAAGTCGGCTTGCCGTGCGGCGGGACGATCGAAGTGCTCGTCCAGCCCGTGTCCGACGCGGGCTTCCCGCCCGCGCTGTTCGACGCGATCGAGCATGCGCAAGGGTCCGGGCGCGGCGTGACGGTCTATACCGATCTGGCGACCGGGCGCAGCAGCCTCTCGCCGATGCCGGGCGACGGCATCTTCGCCAACACCTATGCCGCGCCGCGCCAGGTGCTGATCGTCGGTGCCGTACAGATCGCGCAGGCGCTCGCGCAGATCGCCGAGACGCTCGGCGTAAAGGCGACGGTGATCGACCCGCGAACGCGCTTTTTGACCGAGGAGCGCTTCCCCGGCGTGACGCTCGACGATCGCTGGCCCGACGAAGCCGTCGCGGCATACAATCCGGGTCCGTCGACCGCGGTGATCACGCTCAGCCACGACCCCAAGATCGACGACCCCGCGCTGATCGCGGCGCTCTCGGCCGAGACCGGCTATATCGCCGCGCTCGGCTCGCGCCGCAGCCATGCCGCGCGGCTCGAGCGATTGGCCGCGGCGGGCTTCGGGCAGGACGATCTGGACCGGATCGACGGGCCGGCCGGGATCGACATCAACGCGATCGGCGCGAGCGAAATCGCGCTGTCGGTCGCCGCCGGGATGGTCAAGGCGCTGCACGCGCGGGGGTAACGTCGCCGGATTGCACGCGCGGCCCCCTACTCCGTTCGGGCTGAGCCTGTCGAAGCCCCGCTATCCGCACAAGCGCGCGGGTCCCATTGGGAGACCGGCCCTTCGACAGGCTCAGGGCGAACGGGTGAAGAGTCGCTTCATCCTCACCGCTCTGCGGGAGGCGCTGCCCCCCGCAAGTGTCGATCTTACATCAGCTTGTCGAGCGTGATGGGCAGATCGCGAACGCGCTTGCCGGTCGCGTTGAACACCGCGTTCGCGACCGCCGCGGCGACACCGGTAATGCCGATCTCGCCGATGCCGTGCGCGCCCATCGGGGCGTGCGGATCGGCGATGTCGGTCCAGATCACCTCGATCTCGGGCACGTCCATGTGCACCGGGACGTGATATTCGGCGAGGCTCGGGTTCATCACGCGCCCTGTCCGCTCGTCGAACTGCGTCTCCTCCATCAGCGCCATGCCGAGCCCCATGATGATCCCGCCACGGAACTGGCTCGTCGCGGTCTTGGGATTGAGGATCTTGCCGCAATCGAACGAGCCGAGGAAGCGGCTGACGCGCACCTCGCCGGTCACCGTATTGACGCGGACCTCGGCGAACATCGCGCCGTACGAGTGCATCGACCAATGCTGCGTCTCGAGCGGGGCCGAGCCCGCGGCTTCGACGCTGACCGCGTCACGCTGCGCGCGCGACAGGATCGAGACATAGCTTTCGCACGCGCTCGGATCGTCGAGCTTGCACAAGCCACCCTCATACCCGCCGACTTCGCTCGGCTTGAGCCCGGCGAGCGGCGAATCGTTGCCCGCCAGCTTGAGCAATTCGGTGAACAGCGCGGTCTGCGCCGCGATCACCGCCGCGCCGATCGACGCGGTCTGCTGCGATCCGCCTGCCATCACCGTTCCCGGCATCTTCGAATCGCCGTACAGGAAACTGACCTTGTCCATCGGCAGCCCGAGGCGTTCGGCGAGCACCATGGTGTGCGTCGTCGCGGTCCCCATCCCCATTTCGTGTGCGGCGATCTCGACCGTGGCGTGGCCATCCTTGGTCAGCGTCAGCCGCGCAGCCCCACCGGGCATGCGGTAATACGGATAGGTCGCGGTGGCGCAGCCCATCCCGACCAGCCATTCGCCCTCGCGACGCGTGCCCGGCGTGGCGCTCCGTTTGTCCCAGCCAAAGCGCTCGGCGCCGCTGCGATACGCCGCGACGATGTTGCGCGACGAGAAGGGCGTGCCCGTCGTCGGGTTGGTCTCGGGCTCGTTCGTCTCGCGCAGCGCGATCGGATCGACGCCGAGTTGGGCCGCGAGTTCGTCGACCGCGCTCTCGAGCGCGAAGGTCCCGACCGATTCGCCCGGCGCGCGCATGAAGGTGTTGGCGAGCATGTCGAGCTCGACCGCTTTGACGTTGAGGAGAAAGCTCCCGGCGGCATAGGCCGAGCGCGTCGGCAGGATGAACGGCTCAGGCATATTATTGTGCGACGTCATAGCGACGACGCCGGTGTGGATCAGCGCATCGAAATGCCCATCGGCCTGCGCGCCGATCGCGACGCGCTGCTCGGTCAGAGTGCGCCCACCGACCATCCGGTAGACGCCCTCACGCGACAGCATGATGCGCACCGGCCGCCCGGCAAGCTTGGCGGCGGCGGCCGCCAGGATCTGATGGTTCCACAGCGTCTTGCTGCCGAAACCGCCGCCGACATAGGGCGAGGTCACGTGGACCTGCGCCTCATCGATGCCGAACACCTGCGCGAGCGTCCAGGCGACGTGCGCGACGCATTGCGACGCGTCGTGGAGGATCAGGTCGTCGCCCTGCCAGACCAGTGTCGCGCCGTGGAGTTCGATCGGATTGTGGTTGTGGCGCGGCGTGCGATAGGTGCGGTCGACGCTGTGCGGCGCCGCGGCGAGCGCAGTCTCCGCATCACCGATCTCGAGCAGCATCGGCGCGCCCATGAACGACGCGTTCTTGCGATCGGCCTTGGCATCCTCGAACCGCGTCATCGCGATCTCGGTCTCGTACGTGACGACGATCAGCGACGCGGCATGGTCGGCCTGCTCCTGCGTTTGCGCGAGCACCACCGCGACCGGTTCGCCATTCCAGTGGATGCGGTCATCCTGCATCACGGGCAACCTGTCACCACCGACCGCCTTCGGCGCGGTCATCATCACCGGCGTCGGGTTGAGCCGCGGCGCGGTCTTGTAGGTCATGACCAGGACGACGCCGGGCAGCGCCTCGGCCGCCGCAACGTCGAGCGTGGCGATCCGCCCCTTCGGAATCGTGCTGTAGGCGAGCGCGGCGTAGACCAGATCCTCGAGCGGGAATTCAGCGGCGAAACGCGCCGCGCCCGTGACCTTCAACGGTCCGTCGAGCCGCGACACCTGCGTGCCGACGAGCCCGTGCTTGTGCGCGATCAGCGGATCGGGAACGCCGCCTGGCATCCAGCTGTCGGGCGCGAGCTCGACCGCCTTCTTCATTACCGCCTGGAGCGCGCCGTGTGCAAGCTGCGTGGCGTTTTCGACGATGCTCATGCCTGCTCTCCGCTCAGTTCGGCGAGGGTCGCGACGATCGCGCGCTTGGTCAGTTCGATCTTGAAGCCGTTGTCGCGAAGCCCCGCGGCGTCGGCCAGTTCCAGCTCTGCCGCGGCGCGGACGTTCGCTTCGCTTGGCACCTGACCGCGCAAAGCGGCTTCGGCCTTGAACGCACGCCACGGCTTGTGCGCCACGCCGCCGAGCGCGATCCGCACGTCCTTGATCATGCCGTTTTCGAGCTCGAGCGCCGCGGCGACCGAGATCAACGCAAACGCATAGCTCGCGCGGTCGCGGACCTTGCGATAGGTCGAGTGCGCCGCGAACGGCAGCGCGGGCAATTCGACCGATAAGATCAGCTCACCCGGCTGCAACTCGGTATCGCGCTCGGGCGTGCCGCCCGGCAAGCGATGCAGATCGACCAGCGCAATCGTCCGCTCGCCGCCCGGCCCCGCCACGCGCACCTGCGCATCGAGCGCCGCCAGCGCAACGCACATGTCCGAGGGATGCGTCGCGACACACGACGGCGATGCACCGAGGATCGCATGGATGCGGTTGAACCCGTCGATCGCGTCGCACCCCGCGCCGGGCGCGCGCTTGTTGCAGCGCGCGGCGTCGTCGTAGAAATAGCCGCAGCGGGTGCGCTGGAGGAGGTTCCCGCCGACGGTCGCGACGTTGCGGATCTGCGCGCTCGCCCCCGCCAGGATCGCGCGCGACAGCATCGGATAGTGCGCGCGGATCGTGCGGTCGGCCGCGAGCGCGGTGTTGGTCACCCCCGCGCCGATCACCACGCCGCCATCGGCGCCGACCATGATCTCGCGCGACAGGCCGGTCACGTCGACCAGCGCCGCCGGCCGCTCGATCGTCTCGCGCATCAGATCGACCAAATTAGTCCCGCCGCCCAGATATTTCGTATCCGGCGTGGCGCCTGCAAGCGCGATCGCGCCCGCCACGTCTTCGGCGCGGGCATAGCTGAACGGGGTCATGCCGCTTCCTCCTGCCGTGCGGGCGCGGCAGCATAGGTCTCCGCGATCGCCGCGACGATGCCGTTATACGCGCCGCAGCGGCACAGATTGCCGCTCATCCGCTCGCGCAGTTCGTCATGGTCGAGCGCGATCGTCGCGGCGGTGAGGTCGCCCGTGACATGGCTTGGGATACCGCGCGCGATCTCGTCGGCCATCGCCACCGCCGAGCACAGCTGGCCTGGCGTGCAATAGCCGCACTGGAACCCGTCATGCGCGATGAACGCGCGCTGGAGCGGGTGCAGCCCCTCGGCGTCGGCCAGCCCTTCGACCGTGGTGATCGCGCGGCCCTGATACTGCACCGCGAGCGCGAGGCAGGAATTGATTCGCGCGCCATCGACGAGCACGGTGCAAGCGCCGCACGCGCCCTGGTTGCAGCCCTTCTTGCTGCCCATCAGGCCGAGATGTTCGCGGAGCAGATCGAGCAGCGAGGTACGAAGGTCGACCTCGACCTCGACGGGCCGGTCGTTGATTGTGAATTGCATTCAGCACCTCGCCTCAGGATCCAGGCCGCGGCATTTCCACGCTCGCCCGGCCGATGGTGAGTCGCCAGGTCGGGGCGAGTCATCGGCACCGCCGCTTTACGGCAGAAGACCAGCGTCCGTCACGCGATCTTGCCGCGCACGCGCCAGATCAGCGCTTATTTCGGCTCGCGCGAGGCCCACGCTGCCGCAGCGGCGTCATCGGCAGCGCGCGGCTCGACCCAATGCGCGGCGCCGTCACCCTGCCATTCCTTTTTCCAGAACGGCGCGGCGGTCTTCGCCCAGTCGATCAGGAAGGCGCAGGCCTCCATCGCCGCGCCGCGATGGCGCGAGGCGGTACCGACCAGCACGATCCGCGCACCGACCGGCAGCCGCCCGTAGCGGTGGATCATCGTCACGCCGAGCAACGGCCAGCGCTCGGTCGCGGTCTGCGCGATCGCGCGCAGCGCCTGCTCTGCCATCGCGGGATAGGTTTCGAGTTCGAGCGCGACGGTGTCGACGGCGTCAGCGCGGACGATGCCGGTGAAACTCGCCACCGCGCCACCGCCCAGCGCCTCGAGCCGTTCGAGTTCGGTCGCGGGGATGAAATCCGCCTGCTGGACGCCGATCAGGATGCTCATCCGCCCGTCACCGGCGGGAAGATCGCGACTTCGCGCGCGTCGCCGATCGACGCGGTCAGCGGAGCGAAGGTCTGGTCGATCGCGCAGCGCAACCGCTCGGTGGTGGCGAAAACACCATAGCCCTCGCCCCGCGCTGCCAGCCAGGCGAGCAAATCGTCGACCGTTGCGACCCCCGTCGGCAGCTCGACGGCCTCGCCATCACGGCCGACCGCTTCGCGCACCCAGGAAAAATAGAGCAGATCGAGTTTCATGCCATGTCACCATCAGCGCCGAACCGACGATCGCGGCGCGTGTTTCTGGGTCGTCACGTAAGACCGAAGCCAGCGTCATGCCACCTCCCTTCGCGCGAAAACGCACCGACCGACAAATTGGCTTCCGCTCGCTATATTCGACGGTATACAGCGTTTCGCGGCGAGCCAAACGTGGCGCGTAAGGGGTTTTGCGAATGCGAGTGTCGATCATGGCCGCCACCATTTCGGCGGCGGCCCTGTGCAGTGCCATGCCGACCGTCGCATCGGCCAAGGATGCGCCGCCCGCTGTCCCCGCCCTGGACAACAGCGCGGAGGGCACGGCCGACATCACCGTCACCGCGCGCCGCCGCAGCGAGGATCTCGAAAAGGTCCCGCTCGCGATTTCGGTGGTGGGCGGCACGCTGCTCGAACGGTCGTACACCGTCAACACCAACCAGCTCAGCCTGCTGGTCCCCGCGCTCAACTACAGCTCGGCCAATCCGCGCAACACCGCCTTCACCATCCGCGGTCTCGGCAGCAGCGTCGTCGCGGTGAGTCAGGCGAACGACGGGCTCGAGCCCGGCGTCGGCTTCTATGTCGACCAAGTCTATCACGCCCGCCCCGCCACCGCGGCGTTCGATTTCTCCGACATCGAACAGATCGAAGTACTGCGCGGGCCGCAAGGCACGCTGTTCGGCAAGAACACGACAGCGGGCGCGATCAGCATCACCAGCAAGGCGCCGACCTTCAGCCCCGAGGCGAGCGAGGCGCTCTCGGTCGGCAGCTATAATTTCGTCCAGGCCAAGGCGTCCGCCTCGGGCCCGCTGATCGGCGATACGCTCGCCTTCCGCATCGCGGGGCTGACGACGCGACGCGACGGCGTGATCGACAATGTCCGCACCGGCGCCAAGCAAAACGGCATCGGCAATCAAGCGGTGCGCGGGCAGTTGCTGTTCAAGCCGAGGAGCGATTTCCAGCTCCGCCTCAGCGCCGACTTCACCAATTTCGAGAGCGAATGCTGCACCCAGGTCTATCTGCGCATCGGCCAGAGCCTGCGCGCCGCGACGCGGCAATATGCCGGGCCGACCGGGCTCGCCGCGCAATTCGGCTATGCGCCACCGAGCACTAACCCGTACGACCGCAAGACCGACATCGACGCGCAACTCGGCGTCGACACCAACGAGGGCGGCGTCTCGGCGATCGCCGACTGGAACCTCGGGCGGATCGGCACGCTCACCTCGGTCAGCGCGTGGCGCTTCTGGAACTGGGACGCGGCGAACGACCGGGATTATACCGGCATCCCGGTACAGATCACGCAGCACATCCCCTCGCGCCAGGACCAGTTCAGCCAGGAACTGCGGCTCGCCTCGAACGGCGAGCACCGCCTGGGCTATGTCGCCGGCCTGTACTTCTTCGACCAGAAGATCACCGGCGAGCCGATCAGCATCTACGGCCCCGCCGCGGCGCGCTATCTGATCGGCACGACCACCGGAACGGGCGCGGCGGCGGTCGCGGTGCCGGCGGACCTGCTCGACGGCTATAGCACCGATGGCAACACCCGGCTCAAAGAAGACAGCTACGCCGCCTTCGCCGAACTCAACTACAAGCTCTTGCCGCGCCTGACGCTCACCGGGGGCCTACGCTACACCTATGAGGTCAAGGACGGCAGCTACAGCGCCTATACCTTCGGCGGACCGACCGTCACCAACGCGGCGCTGCTCGCGGCACAGCTCGGCGTGCTGCGCGGGCAGAGCTATTCGGGCCACGACACGGAAAGCAACCTGTCGGGCCGCGCGAACCTCGCCTGGCAGGCGACCGATCAAGTGCTGGCGTACGCAAGCTATGCGCGCGGCTTCAAATCGGGCGGGATCAACCTGTCGGGACTGCCGCTCGACACCGCCAACCAGCCGGTGCTGACCACCGCCGTCATCCGGCCCGAGCTCAACACGACCTATGAGGCCGGGCTCAAGGCGGCGCTGTTCGACCGGCGGCTGACCTTCAATCTTGCGGGCTTCACCACCGCCGTGCGCGATTTCCAGGCGACGATCGTCGACAGCGCGCAGACGGTAGCGCTGCGCGGCTATCTCTCGAACATCCCCAAAGTCACCGTGAAGGGCGTCGAGGCCGACGTCACCGCCACGCTCACGCCCCGCTTCCAGCTCCGCGGCAACCTTGCTTATGCGCAGGGCCAATACTCGCGCTACCCCGCCGGCCCCTGCCCGCTCGAACTCCAGACCGCAGCGACCGCCGCTTGCAACCTCACCGGTCGCCCGCTCGCCGGGCTGCCGAAATGGTCGGAGACGATCGGCGGCGACTATACGCTGCCGGTGGGGACGCTGGCGGTCATCCTCCATGCCGATTCGAGCTGGCGGACCAGCTATTATGGCGACCCGAGCCTGTCCAAATACACGCTGATCGACGGCTACACCGTCACCAATGCGAGCCTGGCAGTGCGGACCCGCAGCGGCCTCGAAGTCGCGCTGTTCGTCCGCAACGTTTTCAACGCCGACTACATCCAGAACCTGACGATCCAGGCGGGCAATTCAGGGCTGATCCTCGGCACGCCGAGCGACCCGCGCGTGATCGGCGTGACGCTGCGCGCGCACCAATAGAGCGCTCAGGTCAGCGGATAGGCGCGGCGGCGCTCGCCGTCGGGCGTCGTGTCGGCGACCACCCAGCAATTCGCTTCGATCAGCGGGCGCAACGTGTGCGATCGCTGATCGGCGAGGATCCGGATCGCTCCAGCGGCATCGCGCGATGCCTTGAGGAACAGCGTCGTGTCGGGTCGCGTATCGGTGTCGATCTCGACCGTTTCGCCGCATTCGGGCGGAAGTCCGCTCATCACGCGGAGCGCCGCGCCGAGGAAAAAGCGCGCGCCGAGCAACGCCGCGACCGGGTTGCCCGGCAAGCCGAAGAACAGCGTGCCATTCGGCAACGTCGCGAACAGCAAGGGCTTGCCCGGCCGCATCCGCACCCCGTGAAAATGCACCTGCGCGCCGAGCTGCGCCAGCGCTCGGCCGAGATGGTCATGGTCGCCGCCCGACGCGCCGCCCGTCGTCACGACGATCGCGCTGTCCGACGCGGCCGCGATCGCGCGCTCGAGTTGCCCGGCATCGTCGCTGACCGGCGCGGCGCGCAGCGGTTCGATTCCCTGCTCGCGCAGCAGCGCCGTGAGCATCACGCTGTTGGCGTCGAAGATCGCGGCGGGCCGCGCGACGCTCGGCGGCACGAGCAGTTCGTCCCCGGTCGGCAGCAGCGTGATCGAGGGTTGCCGCGCGACATCCAGCGCCGCGACCCCATAGCAAGCGAGCGCCCCGATGATTTCGGGCGTCACCCGCGTTCCTGGCGACAGCACGCGCGCACCGGCGGCCGCATCCTCGCCGCGACGCCGCACGTTTCGCCCCGGCATCAGCGGGCGATCGCGAACGAGCGCGCCCTGCTCGATCCGCGCTTCCTCATGCGGCAGAACGTAATCGCACCCGGCCGGGACCGGCGCGCCGGTGCTGATCCGGCACGCGGTGCGCGGCGCGTGCGTGGTCGGGCTGATGCCCGCGCGGACCGATCCCGCGATCGGCAAATGCGCTGGCTGCTCGGGCGTCGCGCCCACCGTATCGGCCGCGGCGAACGCGAAGCCGTCCATCGCCGCGGCATCGAAGCGGGGATAGTCGCTCGCCGCGATCCCGTCGCCCGCCGTCACGCGGTGCAGCGCATCGAGCAGGCCGACCGTCTCGACGCCGAGCGATGCCGACTGTTCGCGGATGATGGCGAGCGCGGCGTCGAAACTCGGCCGCTCGGGGCGTGGTGCGTCGCTCATTCGGCCCGGTCCGCGAGCCGCGCGAGATCGGCGACGCGGTTGACGTTGGGCAGATCGCCCCCCGCATCGATCGCCACCGCGCCGACACGCGACGCCCAGCGATAGACGGCGCGATCTCCGCTCTGCTTCAGATGGTGAGAGAGGGGCTCGGTCAGCGCGACGGGCCAATAGCCGATGATCGGCGCCTGCCGCAAAAACCGCGCTTCGCCGCCCGCCATCAACCGCTCGACAAGTGCGCTCGGAAGAAACGGCGTATCGCACCCGATCGACAGCACCGCGTCATGCCCGTGCGCTTCGGCGTGACGCAACGCGGCGCACAAGCCGCCAAGCGGCCCGAGATCCGGCGCCGGCCAATCGGGAATCGCGGTAAGCTGGTCTGGCCCCGTCGTCCGCCCGCAGACGATCACCGTATCGGTCGCCGCCCGCAACGCCGCCGCCGCATGTGCGATCAGCGTCTGCCCGTCGAGCAGCGCGAGCGCCTTGTCGCTCCCGAACCGCGTCGCCTGACCGCCGGCGAGGATCGCGCCGAGCGGCGTCATGCCGCGCCGTGCGCCGCCAGCACCGCATCGCTACGCGCGAGCATCACAACGCGCAGATCGCACGACGCCGCACGCCGCAACGCAAGGTCGGTCGCCGCCGAGATCGTCACGAGCAGCGGGCAATTCGCGAGCGCCGCCTTCTCGACCAGTTCGTACGAGCAGCGCGACGACAGCAACGCAAACCCGCCATCCCAGCCGCGCCGCTCGCGCGCCATCGCGCCGATCAGCTTGTCGAAGGCATTGTGTCGCCCGACATCCTCGCGGACGAGCAGCACGTCGCCCTCTGCCGAGCACAAGGCCGCGGCATGGACCGCGCCTGTCGCGCGGTTGAGCGGCTGGAGCGGGCGAAGCGCGTTCAAGCCGCGGAACAGCGCGGCGCTGTCGGCGCGGCTCTGCGCCGTCACGGCGGGCAACGGGCGCAGCGCCTGTTCGAGATTCTCGATCCCGCACATCCCGCACGACGATTCGGACACGCGGTGCCGCACGCGTTCGAGCAGATTCGGTCCGCACTCGGGCGCAAGCGCGACGCGCACAATGTCGCCGTCGGCGCGCGAATGCACGTCGATCCCGAGCACAGCCTCGACGCCGGGAATGAGCCGCTCGCTCAACGCGAACCCAGTTGCGAAATCCTCGAGATCGGTCGGCGTCGCCATCATCACGGCATAGCCGACGCCGCTGAACTCCAGCGCGATCGGTCGCTCGACCGCGACCGCGCGGCGGATTTCGCTGTGCGTGCCGTCGGCGCGAATCTGCGCAAACGTCTGATCGAGGGAAGCATCCGTCATCGCATTCCCCTAGCCGATCCATCGGCATCGCCAAATGCGCAATCTCGCGCAAGCGATGCACGGATCATGCGCTTTTGTGGGTGAACCAATCGGTTGCGGTATCGTTCAGCGAAAAGGTCCGCTGTGTCGTGCGGGCGAAATGCGGGAACGGTCATGGTCAAGCAGAAGTCGGACGCCCCTGAAATCGAGCCGTTCGAAGGGCCCGCCGGTGGCTGGGGATCGGTCCGTTCGCTCGCCGAGATCCTGCCGCGCGAACGCGTCGGCCCCGAGGCGCTGCGCGAACTCGTCCGCCAGAACAAGCCCGACGGCTTCCAGTGCGTCAGCTGCGCCTGGCCCAAGCCCAAGCATCTCCACCCCGTCGAATTCTGCGAGGAAGGCGCCAAGGCGACCGCCTGGGAGCTGACCAGCTATCGCACCACGCCCGATTTCTTCCAGCAGCACACGCTGAGCGAATTGCGCGACTGGAAGGATTACGACCTCGAGCAGAACGGCCGCCTGACGCATCCGCTGCGCTACGACGCCGCGACCGACAAATATGTCGCGTGCAGCTGGGACGAGGCGTTTGCCGAGATCGGCGCGACGCTCAAGCCGATGGATCCAAAGTCGGTGGTCTTCTATTCGTCGGGCCGCACCAGCCTCGAGGCGTCGTACATGTACGGCCTGATGGCGCGGATGTACGGCAACCAGAACCTGCCCGACAGTTCGAACATGTGCCACGAATCGACCTCGGTCGGGCTCAAGGCGGCGATCGGCGTTCCCGTCGGCACGACGCGGCTTGAGGATTTCGAGAAATGCGACATGATCCTGTTCTTCGGGCAAAATGTCGGCTCGAACGCGCCGCGGATGCTCCATGACCTGCGCAGCTGCCGCAAGCGCGGGGTCGAGATCGTCACCTTCAACCCGTTGAAGGAACGCGGGCTCGAGCGCTTCACCGATCCGCAGAACCCGATCGAGATGGCGACGCTCGGCGAGACCAATATCTCGACGCAATATCATCAAGTGAAGGCCGGTGGCGATCTCGCGGCGATGATGGGGATCGCCAAGTTCCTCGTCGAATGGCACGATGCAGCGCTCGCCGCGGGCAAGCCGCCCGTGCTCGATACCGCCTTCATCGCCGAGCATACGCACGGCTTCGACGCCTTCGTCGCGTTGGTGCGTGCCGCCGACTGGGATGCGATCGTCCATGAATCGGGCCTGCTCAAGGCCGAACTCGAAGAATCGGCGCGGCTCTACGCCAAGGCGAAGGCAGTGCTCGCGATCTACGGCATGGGTCTGACGCAGCACGTCAAGGGCGTCGAAAATGTCCGCATGGTCGTCAATTTGCTGCTGATGCGCGGCAATATCGGCAAGCCCGGCGCGGGTCCCACCCCGGTGCGCGGCCATTCGAACGTGCAAGGGCAGCGCACCGTCGGCATCACCGAAAAGACCGAACTCGTGCCCGTCGAGCAGCTCGAAAAGCAGTACGGCTTCACCGCCCCGCGCGAGAAGGGCCTCAACACCGTCGAAGCATGCCGCGGCGTGATCGACGGGTCGGTCAAGGCGTTCATCGCGCTCGGCGGCAATTTCCTGCGCGCGGTGCCCGAGACCGAGCCGATGGAAGCCGCCTGGCCCCGGCTCGACGTGTCGGTCCAGATCGCGACCAAGCTCAACCGTAACCATCTTTTCCCGGGCAAGGTGACCTATCTCCTCCCCTGCCTCGGCCGGATCGAGAGCGACGTGCAGGCAAGCGGCCCGCAAGTCGTCACGGTCGAGGACTCGACGAGCTGCATCCACGCCTCGCGCGGCAAGGCGCATCCGGCGAGCGAGCATCTGCTGTCCGAGCCGGCGATCGTCGGTGCGCTCGCCAAGCAACTCCTGCCCCCCAATCCCAAGGTCGATTGGGACGCCTGGGTCGGCAATTACGCGCTGATCCGCGACGCGATCGAGGAAACCTATCCAAAGATCTTCCCCGATTTCAACAACAAGCTGTTCAGGCCCGGTGGCTATTGGAAGGGGAACAAGGCGTCCGAGCGGATCTGGCTGACGGAGAGCGGCAAGGCCGAATTCCTCGCGCCCAGCGGGCTGTGCGCCACCGGGTTCGACGACGCCGAGGGTCGCTTCCGGCTGATGACGTTGCGCTCGAACGATCAGTTCAACACGACGATCTACGGTTATCACGATCGCTTCCGCGGCGTGAAGGGGACGCGCGACGTGCTCTTCATCCACGCCGCCGACATGGCGGACGCCGCACTCTCGGAAGGGCAACTCGTCGCGCTCGAAAGCGATGCGGGCGACGGCATCGTGCGCCGCCGCGACGGGTTGATCGTAACGCCGTACGATATCCCGCGCGGTTGCCTCGGGGCCTATTATCCCGAGTGCAACGTGCTGATGCCGGTCGAGCATTATGCCGAGGAAAGCTTCGTGCCGGCGGCGAAGTCGGTGCCCGTCAGGATTGTCGCCGACTAACCCTACGCCGTCACCCCGGCCTTGTGCCGGGGTCCACCGCAACCCGAGTGTGCCGCCGAAGCGCTCGCGGCACGGTGGGACCCGGCACAAGGCCGGGGTGACGGGTTGGCTTCAATCGAGGATCGCTTACCCCGCGCCCATATCGACGACCGTCGTCGCCAGCCGATCGACCTCACCGCGATCATGGCTGACATACAAAATCGGCAGCCCAACCTCATCGCGCACGCGCTCGATCAGCTCCATGATTTCGCCCCGCCGCGCGCGGTCGAGCGAGGCGAGCGGCTCGTCCATCAGCAGGAATGCCGGCCCAGATAGCAGCGCCCGCCCGATCGCGACGCGCTGCGCCTCGCCCCCCGACAGCGTGCGCGGCCAGCGATCGAGCAGATGCGCGATGCCGAGCAGTTCGCTCACCTCGTCGAGCGTTATCCCCGCCCCTGCCGCACGGCCAGTGCCGTAGAGCAGATTGGCGCGCACGCGGTAATGCGGGAACAGCCGCGCATCCTGGAAGATATAGCCGCAACGGCGCTGCTCGGCGGGAACGTCGGTGCTGCGATCGAACAACGTGCGCCCCGCGACGCGGACATGCCCCGCATCGGGCCTGAGCAACCCCGCGATCATCGCGAGTGCGCTCGATTTGCCCGCGCCCGACGGACCGAACAGCGCGGTCAGCCCCGCCCCGCTTTGGAAGGCCAGCGCCGCGACGGTGCCCGAGCGGAAGCGATGCCGCACGTCGACGTCAAAAGACATGATCGACGCCCCCGCGGCGGCTGAGCCATTCCGACAGCACCAGCGCCGCCAGCGATAGCAGCACCGAGATCAGCGCGAGCCGCGCGACCATCGGGTCCGATCCCGGCACCTGCAGCGCCGAATAGATCGCGATCGGCAGCGTCTGCGTTTCGCCCGGGATGTTCGAGACGAAGGTGATCGTCGCGCCGAACTCGCCGAGCGAGCGCGCGAAGCCGAGCACCGCACCCGCCGCGATCCCCGGCAGCGCAAGCGGGATCGTGATCGTCCGCCACACGCGCAGCCGCGACGCGCCGAGCGTCCGCGCGGCACCCTCGAGCCGCGGGTCGACCGCTTCGATCGACAGCCGGATCGCGCGGACCATCAGCGGCAGCGCCATGATCCCAGCCGCCACCGCCGCCCCGGTCCAGCGGAACAGCAGCGACACGCCGATCGCCGCAAGCGGCGCGCCGAGCGGTCCGTTCGGCGCGAAAGCCAGCAGCAACAACCAGCCCGTCACCACCGGCGGCAATACCAGCGGCAAATGGACGAGCCCGTCGAGCAGAAACTTCCCCGGAAACCGCGCCCGCGCGAGCAGCATCGCGAGCACGAACGCGATCGGCAGCGTCACCAACACCGCGACAAGGCTGATCTTGAGCGACAGCCAGACGATCGTCCAAAGCTCGGGGGTCATCGCCGCTGCGACGCTCAGCGTGCCACGAAGCCGTAGCGCCGGAAGATCGCCTTGCCCGCGCTCGACACCAGGAAACGGCGGAACCCCTCCGCCGCCGCTGGCGACGGCGCGGCCTTGAGCACCGCGACCGGATAGGTGATCGGCGGATGGCTCGCCGCGGGGAACACCCCGACGATCCGCACGCGCTTCGAGGCATAGGCGTCGGTCGCGTAGACGATGCCGTACGGCGCCGCGCCCCGCTCGACCAAGGCGAGCGCGGACCGGACGGTATCGCCGCGCGCAACCTTCGGCGCGACCGCGCTCCACACGCCCAACGCCGTCAGCGCCTGTTGTCCGTATTTGCCCGCCGGGACCGCGCTGTCCGCCATCGCGAGCCGCCCGCTGCCGAGCCACTGCGCCAGCGCGAAGCCGCGCTTGATCGTCACAGGCTTCGCAACTGCCGCTGGGGCGACGAGCACCAGCCGGTTGCCGAGAAACGTCACGCGGCTCGCCGGTACGATCGCGCCCTTCCTGGCCAGCGCGTTCATCCAATCCTCGTCGGCCGAGACGAACAGGTCGGCTGGCGCCCCCGCCTCGATCTGCCGCGCCAGCGCCGAGGAGCCGCCGAACGAAATCACCGGCCGCTCATGCCGCTGCGCCGCCCAGGCATCGGCTGCGGCGTTCATCGATTCCTGCAAGCTCGCCGCCGCGAGCACGAGCGGCCCGCGCGCGAGCGCCGGAGTCGCAGCCAGCAAGGCGACCGACACGGTGAGCACGCGAAAGAGGGGGCGCAACGTCAAACTCCTACGGCCGAAACCGTGCATGGCGCGCTCCGTGCGGGAGAGCAACCCGGTCCGCTGCCCGTCTAGAAGTCGATCACCGACACCATGCTCCCGGCCGGTGCCGCGGCGGCATGCGGCAGCCGCCGGATCAGCACATCGGCCTCGGCCAGCGCGCGCTGCAGCCCCGAATCCTGGTTGGCGAGCGGTGCTACACCCTCCCCGTCGCAGCGCGCGCGAACGAAGGTCTCGCGCGCGCTCACCGCATCGAGCGGCGCGGTCAGCGTCGCACTCCGCCAGCGCAGCGCCGCCGACGGCGCGCGACCGCTCAGCCCCGCCAGCAGCGTCGTCAGGAACAGCCGCGCGGTGACCATCGCCGAACTGGGATTGCCCGGCAGACCTAGCACCAGCTGCTCGCCGCGCCGCCCGAACCACACCGGCTTACCCGGCATGATCGCAATCCGCGAGAACAGGATTTCGGTGCCGAGCGACACAAAGATCTGCTTGGCATAATCCTTCTCGCCGACCGACGCCCCGCCAGTGACAACGACGACATCGGCCTCGGCAAGCGCCTTGGTCGCGCCCGCGGTCAGCTCGGCAATGTCATCGCGCAGGCGGTACCGCCCGATCATCTGCGCGCCCCAGCCTTCGCCGAGCGCCGCCGCGCCATAGGACGCGCTTTCCGGGATGCTCCCCGTCCGCTCGCGCGCATGACCCGGCTCGGCGAGCTCGTCGCCCGTGCTGATCACGCTGAGCCGCGGACGCCGCCACACCGGCAGCGTCGCGCCATCCGCCCCCGCCGCTGCGACCAACGCGCGCGGGCCGAGCACAGTGCCCGTTGGGAGCAGGACGTCGCCCATGCGGAAATCCGACCCATGCGGCCGGATGTAGCGCTTGTTGGAGAGTGTCCCGACGACGCGCATCGTATCACCCTCGCGCGCGACATCCTCCTGTACGACAACCCGGTCCGCGCCATGCGGCAGTGGGGCCCCCGTGAAGAGCCTGACGCACTCGCCAGACTGCACCACTCCGTCGAAGGCCGTGCCCGGATAGGCAGCGCCGATGACGCGGAACGGCGCCCCCAGCGCGAGATCGGCATCGCGCAGCGCATAACCGTCCATCACTGATATGTCCGAGCGCGGCGCATCGACCTGCGCGACGCACGGCTCGGCCAGCACACGCCCGAGTGCCGCACCGAGCGCAACCGCTTCCGCCGCGAGCGGCTTCGCCTCGGCAACGACCATCGCGAGCGCCGCGTCGAACGCGATCACGCCGCGTCCGCCTGCCAGACGCCCGAGCGGCCTCCCGATTTGTGCGTCACTTGGATCCCCTCGATCCGCATCGTCCGGTCGACGGCTTTCAGCATGTCGAACAAGGTCAGGCATGCGACGCTGACCGCGGTCAACGCTTCCATCTCGACTCCGGTCTGCCCCTTGGTCTTGACGGTCGCCGCGACGCGAAAGCCCGGCAATGCGGGATCGGGCGCAATCCGCACCTTGATGCTCGTCAGCAGCAGCGGGTGGCACATCGGAATCAGCGTGCTGGTCTGCTTGGCCCCCATCACCCCGGCAAGCTCGGCGGTCTGCACCACCGCGCCCTTGGGCGCCTCGCCGCGCAGGACGATGTCGAGCGTCTCCGCGGTGCAGTGCAGTCGCCCCTCGGCGGTGGCGACGCGTGCGGTATCGGCCTTTTCGCTGACATCGACCATATGCGCCCGGCCCGCAGCGTCGATATGCGTCAACCCATCCGCGGTTTCGACCGATAGGCTGGTATCAGGATTGGGCATGGTCTGTCCCATAGCTGGCGTCGCGCTCACCGTTCAGCCCTCGTCGATATCGAGGAACGGCACCACGTCGTTATCGGTCGCGAACCACAGCCCTGCCTGAACATCTTCGGGCTGCTGGCGTGCCAGCGCGATCGCGTCGGCGAGCGGCCCGTAGAACAGCGTCTGCGCCACGGGGTCGCTCTCGTCGAGATAATATAGCCGCACGCTCGCGGTGGAGGAAGTGGTGCGCATCGCGCTGCTTTGCCGCCGCCGCGCGACCACGGCAAGGCCTCACGATGGTACCGGTGTCAGGGGGCCGGTGTCAGCGCTGAACGCGGCCGAGGCCGCTCGCCTTCGCCATGCCCGAGCGCACGACGCTATAGTCGGCCGCGGTCATCGGATAGGATTCGGGCAACGACCATTTCTCGCGATAGGTTTCCGGCGTCAGCCCGTGGCCCGACAGATGGCGCTTGAGCGCCTTGAAGCGCGCACCGCATTCGAGGCACGCGATCGAATCAGGACGAACGCTCGCGCGCACCGAAACTGCCGGCGTGGGCGCTTCGGCGGCTGCTTCCGCCGGCGCTTCGCCAAGCTGCGTCATTGAGGCGTAAACCGACTTTATTAACTCGGGCACTTCACCGCTGGCGACGCGATTGGCGCTGACTTGCGCGATGACAATATCGCCAACGAGCCGTAACATCTTCAAATCCAACAATATCTCTTCCTCGTGTGCGCTCTTTGTGCGCCGCAGCACCTCAAGAGCCGTCTATTATAAGGTGATATAGTCTTAAAGGTCCCAGAAGGTTGCGGCCTTGCAGGAATTAACATGGTTTATATGCAGGGTGCGCGATATGGAACACCTACCTCCGCCAGCGCTTCGCGCTATACATCGTTCGCTCATCCCGATGTGCCAATTGCGTTAGATGGACGATGATCGACCAGTTTTCCTATCACCAGCGTTCGATCGGTCCGGCCCTGCGAACAGCCGACGCATGATCAAGGTCGTCAGCTACAACATCCACAAGGGCATCGGGCTCGATCGGCAGCGCGACCCGCAGCGCATCCTCGACGTGCTGCACGAGATCGGCGGAGACGTGATCGCATTGCAGGAGGCCGATCGCCGCTTCGGCACCAAGGCGCGCATCATCCCGCAGCGTCTGAT
The DNA here is from genome assembly GCF_035019905.1 of Sphingomonas sp. 10B4. Classification (NCBI taxonomy): domain Bacteria; kingdom Pseudomonadati; phylum Pseudomonadota; class Alphaproteobacteria; order Sphingomonadales; family Sphingomonadaceae; genus Sphingomonas; species Sphingomonas sp. 10B4. The sequence goes on from NZ_JASJVC010000033.1 coordinate 19,483, forward strand.
GGACGAGCATAGCCCGTGGCGCGCGATCCAGATTGGGCATGACCGCGCGAGCATGGGGTTTCACGGCAACGCATTGCTCGTTCGCAAGGAGGCCGCGGTGCAGAGCTGTGCCACGCTGCATATCCCGGCGCTCGAACCGCGCGGCGCGATCCGTGCCGATGTCGTCGCGAACGGCACGCCGATCCGCGTGCTGGGGATGCACCTCGATCTGTCGGGGCTGTGGCGCCGCAAACAGGCGCGCGCGATCCTCGCGCATATCGACGGATGCCCCGCACGCCTGCCGACGGTGTTGATGGGCGATCTCAACGAATGGACCCCGGCCGGCGGGTGCCTGCACGATTTCGGACGCGATTATCCGAGCGTCCAGACCGGCCCAAGCTTCCATGCCCGGCGCCCCGTCGGGCGACTCGACCGGATCATGACGCGCGGCTTTCGCGTCGTCGATTACGGCGTGCATGCCAGCGTGATCGCCCGCCGCGCCTCGGATCATCTGCCGATCTGGGCGGTGCTGGACCCCGAGTGATGCGCGAGAAGGAACTCCGCCTCGCGCTCGTCTGCTATGGCGGCATCAGCCTTGCCGTCTACATGCACGGCATCACCAAGGAGATCTGGCGGCTCGCGCGGGCCAGCCGCGCCTTCCACGCGGGCGACGCCGCTGCAGCGACGGGCAGCGAAGCGGTCTATTTCGCCTTGTTCGAAGAAATCGAGGCCGAGACCGGGCTCAAGCTGCGCGTGCTCGTCGACATCATCGCCGGCGCGAGTGCGGGCGGGATTAACGGCATCTTTCTGGGCCAGGCGATCAGCACCGGCCAAAGCCTCGAACCGCTCACCCAGCTCTGGCTGGATTCGGCCGATATCGAGGCGCTGGTCGATCCCAAGCAAGCGCCGACGCACCGCTTCACCAAGGTTTGGGCGCTGCCGCTCGCCTGGATGGCGGGGCGGCGCGATGGCGAGGATATCGACCAGACCGTCGAGCCCGGCGAGCGCGAGGAAGTCCGCGCCAAGCTCTCGCATTTCATCCGCTCGCGCTGGTTCGAACCGCCGTTTGGCGGCGAGCGTTTCACCGGGCTGATCCTCGATGCGCTCGCAGCGATGGCGGCGTCGCCGCGCGAACCGCGCCTGCTCCCCCCGGGCCAGCCGCTCGACCTGTTCGTCACCGTCACCGACTTCCGTGGCCATCCCGAACGGCTGACGCTCAATTCGCCACCCGAAGTGGTCGAAACCGAGCACCGTGTGATCGTCCCGTTCAGCGACCACGGCATCGCCGGCGAGACGCTCGCCGACCCTGCCGAGCTCGCCTTTGCCGGGCGCGCGACGTCGAGCTTTCCGGGGGCCTTCCCGCCTTTCATGGTCGGCGAGCTCGACCGCGTGCTCGAAACGCGCAAGGCCAGCTGGCCGGGCCGCGCCGCCTTCCTCAAGCGCATCCTGCCGCGGCAATTTGCCGTGAACGCCGCCGAAAGCGCGGTGCTGATCGATGGCTCGGTGCTCAACAACGCGCCGTTCCGCCCCGCGATCGAAGCGCTGCGCGAGCGGCCGGCGCGCCGCCAGGTCGACCGGCGCTTCGTCTATATCGACCCCAACCCGCGCGGCGCGCTGGTGTTCGGTGCGACGCGGAGCGAAGTCCCGGGCTTCTTCCAGACGATCCTCGGCGCGGTCACCGAATTGCCGCGCGCGCAGCCGATCCGAGACAATCTCGAGGAGATCGCCACGCGCTCGCGCCAGATCGAGCGCATGCGCGCGATCATCGCGGGGATCCGGCCTGAGGTCGAAAAGCAAGTCGAGGCGCTGTTTGGCTACACGCTGTTCCTTGATTCGCCGACTGCAGCGCGGCTCGCGACATGGCGCCGCCGCGCGCAAGCCGCCGCCGCCAAGAGCGCGGGCTATGGCTATGCCGCGTACGGCCATCTCAAGATCAACGGCGTGGTCGAGGCGATCACCGACTTGCTGTACCATGCCGGCGGCGAGCCCGGCGGGCAGCATTGGCGGCGGATCCGCGGGCATATCGCCGAGGCGGTCAGCGCGCGCGGGTTCGACGATATGCAATCGAGCCTCGCCGGCGGAGCGAGCCGCGCGACGATCGGTTTCCTGCGCACCTTCGACCTGGGCTTTCGCTTGCGTCGGCTGCGCCTGCTCGCGCGCCGCATCACCGATCTCGAAGGCGACCAGCCCGAGGCCGAACTCTCCGGCATCCGCGAGGCGATCTACGAAAGCCTTGCCGAATATCTCGAGCGCAAGCGGACCGACCGCTACGGCGCGTTGCGCGCCGCGGTGCAGGGCTTGCGCGGCGATGCCGGACCGTTGCTCGACGCGCTGGGCACGGCGATGGACTTGAAGGCGCTCGACAGCCGCACCGAGGCGCGCCTGGCAGCGGCGTTCGCCGGGCTCAGTCGCGACATCAAGCGGCCGATCCTGCTGACCTATCTCGGCTTTCCCTATTTCGATGTCGCGACGCTGCCGCTGCTGCAGGGCGAAGGGCTCGACGAATTCGACCCGATCAAGGTCGACCGGATCTGCCCCGACGATGCCGCGAGCATCCGCAGCGGCGGCGCCGAAGCGAGTTTGAAGGGGATCCAGTTCAACAGCTTCGGCGCGTTCTTCAGTCGCGCCTATCGTGAGAACGACTATCTGTGGGGCCGGCTGCACGGCGCCGAACGGATGATCGACATCGTCCTGTCAGCGCTCGAACCGGGCATGACGCTCAAGGCTGGACGCACCGCCGCGATCAAGCGCGCGGCGTTCCTCGCGATCCTCGACGAGGAAGCCGAGAAGCTGACTGCGGTCCCCGGCCTGTTCGAGACGCTGCGCCGCGAGATCGGCTGAGGCGGCGAACGACGCGGCAGGTTGGCAACCCACCGCATTGCCATTACGCTGCCGTCATGCAGTTCCTCAAAATCCTCTTCTGGTGTCTTCTCGCCTTCATTGCGGCGGTCTTCACGCTCGGCAATTGGACCAGCGTGCCGATCAAATTGTGGGGCGGGATGGAAGCGCTGGTCAATTTGCCGCTGCTGCTGCTGCTGACCTTCCTCGCCGGGCTCGTGCCGACGCTGCTGTGGCATTCGACGTTGCGCTGGCGCTTGCGCAATCGCCTCACCGCAGCCGAGCGTGCGCTGCACGATCTGCGCGTGACCGCGGCACCCGTGCCGGTCTCGACGCTCAGCCCCGAATCCGTGGTCGTCGTCCATCCGGTCGACCCGGCATGAGCAACCGCATCTACGTCGCGCTCGACACGCCCGATCTCGCCAAGGCGCACGCGATGGCGGGCAAGCTTCGCCACCATGTCGGCGGGATTAAGCTCGGGCTCGAATTCTTCATGGCCAATGGCCGCGCCGGCGTGCGCGACATGGCCGAGCTCGGCCTGCCGATCTTCCTCGACCTCAAGCTCCACGATATTCCCAACACCGTCGCCAAGGCGATCATGGCGCTGCGCGATCTCGCGCCGGCGATCCTCACGGTCCATGCCGCCGGTGGACGCGCCATGCTAGAGGATGCCAAGGCGGCGGCGCCTGCGGGCACCAAGGTGGTCGCGGTGACGACGCTGACGAGCCTCGACGGAACCGATCTCAAGTCGATCGGCTGCATGGGCGATCCGCACGAACAGGTGCTGCGCTTGACCGAACTCGCGCGCGACTCGGGTGTCGATGGCGTGGTCTGTTCGGGCGAGGAAGTCGCCGCCGCCCATCGATTCTGGCCCAAGGGTTTCTTCGTCGTGCCAGGTGTACGGCCCGCCGACGGCGTGGTCGGCGACCAGAAGCGCGTCGTCACCCCGCGCGCAGCGATCGACGCGGGCGCGTCGATCCTGGTGATCGGTCGCCCGCTGACGCAAGCCGAGGATCCCGACGCGGCCGCGCGCGCAATCGCCGCGACGCTCTGAGCGCGCGCTGAGGAACCGTCATGCAGATCAGCGCGAAAATCTGTGGTCTCTCGACCCCCGAGACGCTCGACGCCGCGATCGACGGCGGCGCGAGCCATGTCGGATTCGTGTTCTATGCGCCGTCGCCCCGTACGCTATCGCGCGATCGTGCCGCGCAACTCGCGGCGCGCGTGCCAGCACATGTCCAGCGTGTCGGGGTGTTCGTCGACCCTGATGACGCGTTGCTCGACCGCGCGATCGCGGCTGGGCATCTCGACGTGCTGCAACTCCACAAAACCCCGGCTGCGCGCAGCGCCGCGATCAAGGCGCGGACCGGCCTGCCGCTGTGGAGCGCGGTCGCGGTGCGGACGCGCGCCGATTTGGCGGAGGCTGCAAACTTTGGCGGCGTCGCCGATCGGATCCTCTACGATGCCAAGACGCCGCCCGGTGCCGCGCTTCCCGGCGGGATGGGCGTGCGGTTCGACTGGAGCTTGCTCGAGGGCTTCCGGCATCCCTTGCCGTGGTTGCTGTCGGGCGGGCTCGATCCGGTCAATCTGCACGAGGCGGTGGCGATGACCGGCGCGACGCTGGTCGACGTCTCCTCGGGCGTCGAAAGCGCCCCGGGGATCAAGGATGTCACGAAAATCCGCGCGTTTCTACAGGCGGTAAGCGACCTCTAATCTTGAAGCCCTCTCCCATCCTTCATGGGAGAGGGTTGGGTGAGGGTCTTCTGTCTTCTTTCTTCGGCCGCGCACCCCGCCTCAAGAAAAAGACCCTCACCCAACCCTCCCCCGCGAAGGCGGGAGCGGGCTTTACGCCGCACCCGGCTCGACACGCCCGCGCCAGGTGCTAAACGGCACGGCATGAACGCTCCCAACTCCTTCCGCACCCAGCCAGACGAGCGCGGCCATTTCGGTGACTTCGGCGGCCGCTATGTCGCCGAGACGCTGATGCCGCTCGTGCTCGAGCTCGACACCGCCTATCGCGCCGCCAAGGCCGACCCGGCCTTCAAGGCGCAGTTCGACGATCTGCTCGAACATTATGTCGGCCGCCCGAGCCCGCTCTATTACGCCGAGCGCTTGACCGAAGCGCTGCGCGAATCCGCGCCCGGGGGCAAAGGCGCGCAAATCTGGTTCAAGCGCGACGAGCTCAATCACACCGGCGCGCACAAGATCAACAATTGCATCGGGCAGATCCTGCTCGCGATGCGCATGGGCAAGACGCGGATCATTGCCGAGACCGGCGCTGGCCAGCACGGCGTCGCCACCGCGACGGTCTGCGCGCGCTTCGGCCTGCCGTGCATCATCTACATGGGCGCCAAGGACATCGAGCGGCAGGCCTCCAACGTGTTCCGCATGAAGCTGCTCGGCGCCGAAGTCCGCCCGGTGACGAGCGGATCGCATTCGCTCAAGGATGCGATGAACGAGGGCATGCGCGACTGGGTCGCCAACGTCCACGACACGTTCTACATCATCGGCACCGCTGCCGGCCCGCATCCATACCCTGAGATGGTCCGCGATTTCCAAAGCGTGATCGGCATCGAGGCACGCGCGCAGATGCTCTCGCGGATTAACCGCCTGCCCGACATGCTCGTCGCGGCGATCGGCGGCGGGTCGAACGCGATCGGGCTGTTCCATCCTTTCCTCGACGATAGCGACGTCATGATGCTCGGCGTCGAAGCGGCGGGTCGCGGGCTCGACAAGGAGCATGCGGCGTCGCTCGCCGGCGGCGCGCCGGGCATCCTCCACGGCAACAAGACCTATCTGCTGCAGGACGAAGACGGCCAGATCACAGAGGCGCATTCAATCTCGGCCGGGCTCGACTATCCGGGCATTGGCCCCGAGCACAGCTGGCTGCACTCGATCGGCCGCGTCGAATACACCTCGATCACCGACACCGAGGCGCTCGATGCGTTCCAGCTGCTGTGCCGCACCGAGGGCATCATCCCCGCTTTGGAACCATCCCACGCCATCGCCGCGGTGGCGAAGCGCGCGCGCGAAATGGACCGCGACCAGATCATCCTCGCGAACCTGTGCGGGCGCGGCGACAAGGACATCTTCACCGTCGCCGAGGCGCTCGGGGTGGCGCTATGAGCGCCGTCCAGAAGGCATCGTCACCCCGGCCTTGTGCCGGGGTCCACCAAGCCGCAAACTCCCCAGTCCGACACTCTTGCGTTGCGCTCGCTGCACAGTGGACCCCGGCACAAGGCCGGGGTGACGACCGATGAGTAACCGCCTCGCCGCCGCCTTCGCCAAGGGCCACCCCGCGCTCGTCACCTTCGTCACCGCCGGTGACGGCCCGACGCCTGCGATCCTCGACGCGCTCGTCGAGGGCGGCGCCGACGTGATCGAGCTCGGCATGCCGTTCACCGATCCGATGGCCGACGGCCCCGCGATCCAGGCGGCGAACATCCGCAGCTTGCTCGCCGGCACGCGCACCGCCGACATCCTCGCGATCGCGACCGACTTCCGCGCGCGCCACCCGGATACCCCGCTGGTCCTGATGGGCTATGCCAATCCGATGACGATCCGTGGCGGCGCGTGGTTCGCTGATGCCGCGCATGCAGCGGGCGTCGACGGCGTGATCTGCGTCGACATCCCGCCCGAGGAAGACCCCGAGCTCGGCCCCGCGCTGCGCGCCAAGGGCATCGCGCCGATCCGCCTCGCCACGCCGACCACCGACGCTGCCCGCCTCCCCGTCGTGCTCGATGGCGCAAACGGCTTCCTCTATTACGTCTCGGTCGCCGGCATCACCGGGCTGCAGCAGGCGGCGCAGACCTCGATCGACGAAGCGGTCAAGCGGCTTAAGGCGCATACCGACCTCCCCGTCGCGGTCGGCTTCGGCGTGCGCACGCCCGAACAAGCCGCCGCGATCGCCAAGGTCGCCGACGGCGTCGTCGTCGGCTCTGCGATCGTCGAACTCGTCGCCGAGCATGGCGCGGCCGCTCCGCACGCCGTGCGCGCCTATATCCAGTCCCTGTCGGCGGCGATCCGCACCGCCCGCGAAGGAGTTCCCGCATGAGCTGGCTCACCAGCGTCCGCAACGCGCTCGCCTATGTCGTCCCCGTCAAGAAAGAAACGCCCGACAATCTGTGGCACAAGTGCAAGAGCTGCGGGACGATGACGTTCCACAAGGAGCTCGAGGACAATCTCCACGTCTGCCCGCATTGCGACCATCATGATCGCATCGGGCCGCTGCTGCGCTTCGAATATGTGTTCGACAAAGGCAGCTACACGATCGTGCCGCTTCCCAAGGTGCCCGACGACCCGCTCAAGTTCCGCGACACCAAGCGCTATGTCGACCGCATCAAGGCCGCGCGCGTCGCAACGTCGGAAGGCGATGCGCTGATCACGGCGCGCGGGACGATCGAGGGCCGCAAGGCGGTGATCGGCGTCCAGGACTTCGCCTTCATGGGCGGATCGATGGGACTTGCGGTCGGCGAGGCGTTCATCCGCGGCGTCGAGACCGCGATCCAGGAGAATTGCCCGTACATCATCTTCACCGCCGCCGGCGGCGCGCGGATGCAGGAGGGCATTCTCAGCCTGATGCAGATGCCGCGCGCGACAGTGGCGATCGCGATGCTGCACGATGCCGGCCTGCCCTATATCGTTGTGCTGACCGATCCGACGACGGGCGGCGTCACCGCGAGCTATGCGATGCTCGGCGACGTCCAGATCGCCGAGCCGGGGGCGTTGATCGGTTTTGCTGGGCAACGCGTGATCGAGCAGACGATCCGCGAGAAGCTGCCCGACGGCTTCCAGCGCGCGGAATATCTGCTCGAGCATGGCATGATCGACATGGTCAAGCACCGCCGCGACATGCGCGCGACGCTGGCGAGCCTGATCGACTATCTGTGCGGCGCGAAGATCGCTGCGTAGCGCAACCAACGCCCCTTCCGCTTGCGGGAGGGGCCGGGGGTTGGGCGCGCTATGCACGCGCGCTACGCCTGCCGGGGTGGGCTAGCGCTCTCCACGCGCGTATCGATTGCTGATAGCGCGCGCCCACCCCCTACCCCCTCCCGCAAGCGGGAGTGGAGGAGTTGAAATGCCCGATCACGCAACTTCCACCGACTCAGCGGTCCAAGCCCAACTCGACCGGCTCTGGTCGCTTTCCCCCGGCGCGGACATCCTCGGGCTAGAGCGCATCACGGCGCTGCTCGACCGACTCGGTAATCCGCACCACCGCCTGCCCCCTGTGATCCATGTCGCGGGCACGAACGGCAAAGGCTCGACCTGCGCGTTCCTGCGTTCGGCGATCGAAGCGTCGGGGCTTACCGCGCACGTCTACACCAGCCCCCATCTGGTCCGCTTCAACGAGCGGATCCGCCTCGCCGGCACCCTCATCACCGACGACGCCCTCGCGATCTTACTCGCCGAAGTGCTCGATCACGCCGCCGACCTGACGGCGAGCTTCTTCGAAGTCACCACCGCCGCCGCGTTCCTCGCGTTCAGCCGCACGCCCGCCGACGTGTGCATCATCGAGGTCGGGCTCGGCGGCCGACTCGATGCGACCAACGTGGTGCCGGCGCCGATCGTCACCGGGATCGCGCAACTCGGGATCGATCATCAGAGCTTTCTCGGTGAAACGCTCGGGGAGATCGCGGGCGAAAAGGCCGGGATCGCCAAGTCCGGTGTTCCGCTCGTCACGATGCGCTATCCCGCGCCGATCGCAACACGCGTCGCTGCGGTCGCGCGGACGGCCGGAGCCAAGCCAGCGCCCGCGGGCGACGACTGGCACTTCACGGTGGAAAGCGATCGCCTGATCTATACCGACGCCAATGGGACGATCGAAACCCCGCTCCCGCGCATGGCGGGCCCGCACCAGCCCGAGAACCTTGCGCTCGCCATAGCGCTGCTGCGGCATCAATCCACGCTTGCGATCCCAGCCGACGCCTATCGCATCGCCGCCGAGACGACGCACTGGCCCGCGCGGATGCAGCGGCTCCACCCCGGCCCGCTACTCGACCAGCTTCCAGCAGGCAGCCAGCTGTGGCTCGACGGCGGTCACAACCCTGCCGCAGCACAGGCGATCGCAGCCGCACTCGATACGATCGCACATCCCGCCGTCGGGCGGAGCGAAGTGCATCTCGTGCTCGGCATGCTCGCGAACAAGGATCCGGTCGGGCTGCTCACCCCGTTCGCGCGACTGGCGACGACGCTTCACGCGGTGCCCGTCCCGAACCACGAGCATCACGCGCCCGCTGCGCTCGCCGCGGTTGCGCATGACCTCGGGATCGCAGCCCATACCAGTGCCGACATTGCCGGTGCGTTGCGCGACATCACGACGATCGCCGATCCGGCGGAACCGCCGATCGTGCTGATTCTGGGCTCGCTCTACCTCGCCGGGGAAGCGCTTTCGGCGAATCTCGAGGCGCCAGACTGACGCTTTTTTATTGCGATTGACTTGCAATAGCGAATGCCAGAGGATGCTCCCAGTAACGGAGCATCCCCTCATGAGTCTCAGCCCAGCCCCCTCGCCCAGCCCCGCACAGCGCCCGTCGGCGCTCGCCGCCAGCTTGCCGAATGCGATGCCGGAAGACCCGAATGCGCGCTTGCTGCTGTTCGCGTTCCGCCGGCTCGGCGCGAACGGCCTCAACGACGCGCACGGCGCGCAGGCGTTGTTTCACAGCTTTGGCGCAGCGTTTCGCCGGCCGTTGCTGTTGCTGCGCACGATGATGGCCGATCTCGCGCATTCCGCGACTTGCCCGATCGCAATCGCGCCGTGCTGCTGTCTGCGGATGACGAGCGCCGAGGCCGCGATCCTGACGATCGTCGCCCGCGCCGAGACCGCCCCCGAAACCGCACGGCTGCTGCTCGGCGACTTGATCGGCGTGCGTCGCCCGGACGGCGTGCTCGCCAGCGTCACCGCGCTGGCGCAGGCGTTCGCCGATGCCGGGCGACCCGTTACGGCGTGACGCTGTCAGCCGGCCGGTCGCGCATCCTCGGTCTCGCCGACCGAGGCGTCGATCAGCCCCTTGCGGCTCATCCACCAGAACAGCAGCACGCCTGGTAGGGCCGCGACCGTCGTCAGCAGGTAGAAGTTCACATAGCCCATCGCGTCGATCAGACTGCCCGCGGTGGTGCCCGTCACGGCGCGCCCGACGATGCTCGTCGCCGCCGATATCAGCGCATATTGTGCCGCGGTGAAGCGCGAATTGGTCAGCGCCGAGAAATAGGCGACGACGGTCACGCCGCCGATCCCGCTCGAGAAATTCTCGAAGCCGATCGCGCCCGCCATGCCGAGGTTCGAATGCCCCGCCATCGCCAGCCCGGCAAAGCTGAGGTTCGACACCATCATCAGCACGAGCGAGATCAGCACCGAGCGCTTCATGCCCAGCCGCGTATAGATCAACCCGCCGATGAAGATGCCGACGAGATAGGCGAGGAAGCCGATCCACACGTCGTAAAAGGCGATCTCGTCATTGGTGAATTTGAGCGAGTCGAACAGCAGTCGGAAGGTCAGATTGGCGAGCGTGTCGCCGATCTTGTGGATCAGGATGAACAGCAAGACGAGCAAAGCGCCCTGCCGCTGGAAGAACTGCACGAACGGCCCGATGATCGACGCGCCGAGATTGGCCATCCCGCCGCGTGCATCGGGCTCGCGGTGCCGCGCGGGCTCGCCGTAGAGCAGGCCCGCGATCATCGCGGGAAGCGCGAACAGGCCGCACAGCAGATAGGCGTTCGACCAGCCGAAGCGCGCCGCGACGACCAGAGCGAGCGCGCCCGCGCCCGCCGACCCAAGCCGCCAGCCATATTGCGACATGCCCGAGCCGACGCCCAATTGCCGCGGCTCGAGGATTTCGATGCGATACGCGTCGATCACGATGTCGAAGGTCGCGCCCGCCGCGCCGACCAGGATCGCTGCGATCGCGGTCGCGTAAATATCGGCCTTGGGATCGACCAAAGCGAGGTTGGCGACCGCCGCCATCACCAGCAGCCCGGCGACGATCAGCCACGACACACGCTGCCCGAGCCGCCCGATCAGCGGGAGATGCACGCCATCGACGACCCACGCCCAGATCCATTTGAGATTGTAGACCAGGAAGGCGAGGCTGAACGCGGTGACGGTCGACTTGGTGATGCCGCTCTGCGCCAACCGCGTCGTCAGCGTCGCGCCGATCATCGCGAACGGGAAGCCCGACGAGATCCCCAATGCCAGCGCGGCGAGCGGTGCCTTTTCAAGATACGGCCGGACACCGTCCCACCAATTCGGGTCGCGCCCGGTCACCGCATCCATTCGTCACTCGCCCCTTGCTCGTTAAAGCGCGAGACTAGCGGTAAATCACGTCGGAGGAACCTCCCAATCGTCACCCCGGCGCGGACCGGGGCGAGCGATCAGCTTACGGCCACGAACAAACTGAAGCCGTCGGGCATCCGCTTGGGCTTCTTCCCCTCGAGCACGGCTTCGATTGCGGCAATCGCCGCGAGCAAATCACGCTGCGCATAGGGCTTCGCCAGGCACCCTGCGGCGACTTCACGCCCGCCCTCGGGGCAAGAGCCCGTCACGAACAGCACCGGCACGCCGACGCCATGCGCCGCGCGCGCGACGTCGAGCCCGCTGCCATCGGCCAAGCTGATGTCGACCAGCACCAGATCGATCTCGCGCTCGCGCCCGATGACCACAAGCGCATCGGCGACGCGGTCGACCGTCGCCACCACAGAATATTCGGCATCGCGCAGGAAATGCTCGGTGTCGAACGCCACCAACGGCTCGTCTTCGACAAGCAAGAGGTTGGAAATCCGCCGCTTCTTCTTCGCGAAAAGCATCGCAGGAAATACCCGTCTTTTTTCTGAGGCCACCACAATGGTAGCGCGCGCACCGCCCTCGTTACGCACCCGTGCCTTAACGCGCGGCTACGAGATTGGGCACACATTATTTTGTGCGCACAACATGAGATAAATTGGGTATCAGGCAAGTGTGTCCAAGCCCCCTACCCCAATAGACCGCTCGAACGAGCCCCCGCGACCTTCGACGCGACCCAAAGACGAACAGAGGATCGCAAAACTGCTCGCGCGCGCCGGCGTCGCGTCTCGGCGTGAAGTCGAACGCATGATCGCCGAAGGGCGCGTCGCGCTCGATGGCGTCGTGCTCGATACGCCGGCGACGATCCTGCAATCGCTCACCGGGGTGACCGTCGATGGCGAGCCGATCGCCGCGCCTGCCGCTGCACGGCTGTTCCTCTATCACAAGCCGCCCGGCCTGCTCGTCACCGAGCGCGATCCCGCCGGGCGCCAGACGATCTACGACCAGCTGCCCGACGATCTGCCGCGGCTCGTGCCCGTCGGCCGGCTCGATCTCAACACCGAGGGCTTGCTCCTCATGACCACCGATGGCGAGTTGAAGCGCCAGCTCGAGCTGCCCGCCACCGGCGTCGAGCGTGCGTACCGCGCCCGCGCCTATGGCCCGATCACGCAGGAGCAGCTCGAGGAGCTGATCCACGGCGTCGAGATCGAGGGCATTCGCTACGGCTCGATCAACGCCAATCTCGAGCGCCGCACCGGCGCCAACGTGTGGATCGAGATGATCCTGACCGAGGGCAAGAATCGCGAAGTGCGCCGCGTGCTCGAATATCTCGGGCTCAAGGTCTCGCGCCTGATCCGCACGCGCTACGGCCCGTTCCTGCTCGGCGATCTCGCGGTCGGCGAGATTGGCGAGGTTAAGCAGCACGACGTCGTCAGCTTCCGCAAGGATCCGACGCGGAAAGGTGGCGGCGAAGCCCCCAAGCTGGTCGAGAAGCCGCGCCGCGAGCAGCGCGGGCCGCAGCAGATTCCGTCCGCGCCAAAGGCCCCGACGCCCAAGCCGCAAACCGCGCGGCGCATCACCAAGACCTCGGCCAACCGCGCCGACAAGGCGGCGTTCGCCGAACCGACGCGCCAGGCGCAGCCCGGCCGCGATCCGGTCGTGCTGACCAAGGCCACCAAGGTGAAGCGCTTCTACGACGCCAAGCCGAAGGCCGGCACCGAACCCGTTGCCCCGCGCGCGATCGCGCCGGGCCAGCGCCCCAAGGTGTTCAGCCCCGAGCTCGGCCGCAACGTCCGCGCCAAGCCGGGCCGCACCGCCACGCCGACCGAGACCGCCGAGCGCAAACCCGCCAAGGCGACGCCGCGCACCGCGGGCAAGGCGCGCGCCGCGCCGTCGAAGCCGGCGCGCGTGAAGATCCACAAGAGCCGGACCAGGAAGTAAGATGCGCATCATTGCCGGAAAATGGCGCGGTCGCCCGCTCGTCGCGCCCAAGGGCGAAGCGACTCGCCCGACTGCCGACCGCGTGCGCGAGGCGCTGTTCTCGATGCTCACCAGCCGCGTCGGTAGCTTCGAGGAATTGGCGGTCGCCGATTTCTTCGCGGGCTCGGGGGCGCTCGGGATCGAGGCGCTGTCGCGCGGCGCCGCGTCGTGCATCTTCGTCGAGCAGGACAAGCCCGCGCTCGATGCGCTGCGCGTGAACTTGACCAAATTGGGCGGCGCGAAGGAAATCGGCGCCGACGTGCGCGCGCAGTCGGTGCTGGCGCTGGGGCTCGCCGCCAAGCCGCTCGATCTGATCGTGATGGACCCGCCCTATGACAGCGGCGCGGGCGCGGTTGCGCTCGACAAACTCAACCGGCTGGGGTGGATCGGCGAGGCGACGTGGATCAGCATCGAGACCGCCAAGGCCGAGCTGGTCGAGGTGGCCGGGTTCGTCGAGGACGTTTCGCGCGTGCACGGCAAGGCGCGGATCACGCTGCTGCGGCGGGCTTGAACAGATAAGCCCCTCCCCTAAAGGGGAGGGGCTTTAGATTAGCTCAAACGTGATGCGACAGCCCGAAAAGCGTCAGCATCAGCCAGTACAGCCCGCCCGACAGCGCCATTGCCGCGGGCAGCGTCAGCACCCACGCCAGCGCCATGTTGCGCAGCGTCGTGATCTGCAGCCCGGCGCCATTCGCCACCGAGGCACCCGCCACGCCGCTCGTCAGGATGTGCGTCGTCGACACCGGGACCGCGATGAAATCGGCCCCGGCGATCGTCGCCGCAGCGACGATTTCGGCAGCGGCACCCATGCCGTACGTCAAATGCGTCTTGCCGATCCGCTCGCCGACGGTGACGACGATCCGCTTCCAGCCGATCATCGTGCCGAGCCCGAGCGCGATCGCGACGATGATCTTCACCCAATACGGAATGTAGCGCGTGCCATGCTCGAGATTGGTCGCATAGCTGTTGATCGATTTCAGCTCGGCGGGCGCGAAGGTCTTCGACGCCTTGTCCTTGTCCTTGACCGCGAGCTTGATCGTATCGAGCGCGAGATACATGTCGTTGCGCAAATTGGGCGTCGCCGCGGCCGGCACTTTCTGCAGCGTGCCATAGCCCTCGATGCGCTGGCTGACGTCGCGTGACAGCGTATCGATCGCGCCGAACACCTGCGGCGACAGCACCTCGCGCACGCGCAGCGCCTTGGTCAGCGTCGTGCGCGCCGCGTCCACCGTCCCGTCCGGAGCATCGCCAGCATGCGCGCGGAATGCGCCGGCGGCCTGGTTGGCGGTCTGGACGAAGGCGGGCATGTCGCGCTCGGGCATCGTGCGATTGAGCGCATAGGCGGTCGGCGCGCAGCCGATCAGGATGAGCATGATGAGGCCCATGCCCTTCTGCCCGTCATTGCTGCCGTGGAAGAAACTCACCGCGGTGCACGTGCCGATCAGCAGCGCACGGATCCCCGGCGGCGGCGGCGTCTGGCCCTCGGGCTCGGCATACAGCTTGGGGTTCCGGATGACGCGCTTCATCAGCCACAGGAGCGCGAGCGCACCGGCAAAGCCCATCAGCGGGCTGAAAAACAGTCCCTTGAAGACGTTGAGCGCTTGCGACCAATCGACCCCCGACGTGCCGCCGGTGTTCGCGGCGATCAACTGGTTGGCGAAGCCGACGCCGAGCACCGAGCCGATCAGAGCATGGCTCGACGAATTGGGAAGCCCGACATACCAGGTGCCGAGGTTCCACAGCACCGCGGCGAACAGCAGCGCGAAGATCATCGCGAACCCGGCGTTGCTGCCGACATGCAGGATCAGGTCGACCGGCAGCAGCGTGACGATCGTATAAGCGACCGCCCCGCTCGACAGCAGCACGCCGAGCAGATTGCAGCATCCCGACCACACCACCGCAACGGGTGCGGGGAGCGAGTGGGTATAGATGACGGTGGCAACGGCATTGGCAGTGTCGTGGAAGCCGTTGACGAATTCGAACCCCAGCGCGATCAGCAGCGCGAGCCCGAGAAACGCGAAGGTGCCGAGCGCCAGCCCCTCGCCGACGTTCGCGGTGTCGGTGAAGATGCTGTACGCGGCATAGGCGATCCCGGCGAACAGCACGCCGAAGAAGATCCAGCGCCCCGCGGGATGAAGTTTATGGTCGAGCCTTGGCCCATGCGATGCGTCCGTCGCCGATTCGGGGGACGCGAGAAAGGTGGTCGCCATGTCCCCTAAGGCCTTCGCTGGGTTCTGTTACGGTATGATGACAGCGCGCGGCTCGCGTGCCGCATCGGTGCCGCCGAGTCGGGAGCCAGCGCCCGGAAAATCGCGCTATTTCAAGCAACGGTCGGCTCGTAGCCCGGCGCGACCTCGAGGATTCACCGCGAGCGTCGACTCCGGTAGGCGATGCCGGGTGCATGGCGTAATGCGATTTGCGTATCGCGCCGCCGCGCTCTAAAGCGTTTCGACGCGACCGGGGGGCGCAGGAGAGATTTGGGTGGGCACGGCTTTTATCGCGAGGGCGCAAGTCGATACTGCCGAGCCTCCGCTGATCGCTCCCCCCCCTGCCCCGTTCCAGCATCCACCGATTGCTGGCCCGCTGCGGATCCTCACCTATCTCTACAGTTTCGCGCCAGGCGGCGTCGAACGCGTTGCGGCACGGCTGCATGCGGCATGGAGCATGCGTGGTCTCGACGCGCAGGTCGTGCTCGCCGATGCCCGCGTAGCGCCACCGCATCCATTGCGCGCGACGCGGCAAGTCGGCGTTCGACCGGCGGCCGGCCAGCTCGCCGGGTTCGTCGCACTCGCGCGCGGGCTTCCCGCGATGATCGGGGTGGAGCGCCCCGACATCCTGTTCTGCGCGGGCAATACCTATACCGCGCTCGCGGTCGTGCTGCGCTTGCTGCTCGGGCGGAAATGCCCGCCGATCGTCGCGAAGATCAGCAACTGCCTCGAGCGCCCCGACATGTCGCCGCCGGTGCGCGCATTCTACCGCATCTGGCTGCGCATCCAGGGGCGCTACATCGACCATTTCGTTGCGATGGCGCCCGCGATGCGCGACGAAATCGCGCAGCGGACCGGGGTCGCGGTCGACCGGATCAGCGTCATCCCCGATCCGGCATTGTGCGCGGGCGATCTCGCCCGGCTCGCCGCCGCGCGCGATGCGGCATCGCGCGGTCGCCCCGGCCGCCATTATCTCGCGGTCGGTCGGCTTGCACCGCAGAAGAATTTCGCGCTGCTGCTCGAGGCGTTCGCGCGCGTCGTGACGCCAGGCGATACGCTGACGATCCTCGGCGAAGGGCTCGAACGCGCGAGCCTCGAACGACTCGCGGCGTCGCTCGGGATTGCCGGCGCGGTGCACATGCCGGGGCATACCGACCCGCTCGACCGGTGGCTGGCGCAGGCCGACGTGTTCGTGCTGTCCTCGACCTATGAGGGCGTTCCCGCAGTGCTGATCGAGGCGCTGGCCGCCGGCTTGCCGATCGTCGCGACCGATTGCTGCGTCAGCATGCGCGATCTGCTCGGTCACGGTGCCTTCGGCGCGATCGTGCCGAAGGGCGATTGCGCGGCACTGGCGCGCGCGATGACGACCATTGCGCTCGACGATCGCGCAGTCGTCACGGCTCGGCGCGCCGCCGCCGCGGCGTTCACGGTCGAACATGCCGCCGACGCCTATCTCGACGTCATGCACACGCTCGCCGCACCACGCCGCGCGCTGGTGGCGGGCAGAGTCGACGCGCCCGCGCTCGCCGCCGAATAAGCGGAAGCGCTTGCCCGCGGGCGCGCCGTTCCCTACCTGTTCACCGATGAGTCTCCCCGCCCCTACCGATCAGGATCCGCCCTATCTGCGCGGCCTCAACGCGCCGCAGCGCGACGCCGTGCTCACCACCGAGGGCCCCGTGCTCGTCCTCGCCGGCGCGGGCACCGGCAAGACCGCTGCGCTCACCGCGCGGCTCGCGCACCTGCTCAACACGCGGAAGGCTTGGCCGAGCGAGATCCTCAGCGTAACCTTCACCAACAAGGCCGCGCGCGAGATGCGCCACCGTGTCGGCATGCTCGTCGGCGACGTGGTCGAGGGGATGCCGTGGCTCGGCACCTTCCACGCGATCGGCGCGAAGATGCTGCGCCGCCATGCCGAGCTGGTCGGGCTGCAGAGCAATTTCACGATCCTCGACACCGACGACCAGCTGCGCCTGCTGAAACAGCTGATCCTGGCCGCCGATCTCGACGAGAAGCGCTGGCCGGCCCGCTCGCTCGCCGGGCTGATCGACGGCTGGAAGAATAAGGGCCTCACGCCCGCCCAGATCGATGCCGGCGAGAGCGAACTCTACGCTAATGGCCGCGGGCAGGAACTCTATGCCGCCTATCAGGCACGCCTGGTGGCGCTCAACGCCTGCGATTTCGGCGACCTGCTGCTCCACATGCTCGTCATCCTGCAGCGCGACCGCGACGTGCTCGCCGACTATCAGCGCCGTTTCAAATACATCATGGTCGACGAGTATCAGGACACCAACAGCGTCCAGTATCTCTGGCTCCGCCTGCTCGCGCAGGAGCGCAAGAACATCGCCTGCGTCGGCGACGACGACCAGTCGATCTATTCGTGGCGCGGCGCGCAGGTCGAGAACATCCTCAAGTTCGAAAAGGATTTCCCGGGCGCCAAGATCATCCGGCTCGAGCAGAATTACCGCAGCACGCCGCACATCCTCGGCGCCGCCTCCGGCGTCATCGCCAACAATAGCGGCCGCCTCGGCAAGCAGCTGTGGACCGAGCTCGACGCGGGCGAGAAGGTCAAGGTGCTCGGCGTGTGGGACGGCCCCGAGGAAGCGCGTCGCGTCGGCGAGGAAATCGACAGCGTGCAACGCGGTGGCAAGTCGCTCGACGAGATCGCGATCCTGGTGCGCGCGCAGCACCAGACGCGCGAGTTCGAGGACCGCTTCATCGCGACCGGCATCAACTACCGCATCGTCGGCGGTTTCCGCTTCTACGAACGCGCCGAGATTCGCGACGCGCTCGCCTATCTGCGCGTCGTCGCGCAGCCGGCGGACGATCTCGCCTTTGACCGCATCGTCAACGTCCCCAAGCGCGGCCTCGGCGACAAGGCGGTCGCCAAGATCCACCAGCTCGCGCGCGCGCAGAACGCCCCGCTCGTCACCGCCGCCGCGCGGCTGCTCGACACCGACGAGCTGAGCGGCGCGGCGCGCAAATCGCTCGGCAATCTCGTGATCGACATGGCGCGGTGGCGCGCGCAGGTGACCGAGCTGCCGCATGGCGAGCTCGCGCGGATCATCCTCGACGAGAGCGGCTATACCGCCGCTCTCCAGGCCGAGAAATCGGTCGAGGCGGCGGGGCGCCTCGAGAACCTCACCGAACTCGTCCGCGCGATGGAGGAATATGAGACGCTCGGCGCCTTCCTCGAACACGTCTCGCTGGTGATGGACAATGAGGCCGCGGCCGAGGAGCCCAAGGTCACGATCATGACGATCCACGCCGCCAAGGGCCTCGAATACGACACGGTGTTCCTGGTCGGCTGGGAGGAAGGGCTGTTCCCCTCGCAGCGCTCGCTCGACGAGGGCGGCACCAAGAGCCTCGAGGAGGAACGCCGGCTCGCCTATGTCGCGATCACTCGCGCACGCCGTCGCGCGATCATCCTCCACGCCGCCAACCGCCGCATCTACGGCCAGTGGACGAGCAGCATCCCGAGCCGCTTCGTCGGCGAACTTCCGCCCGAGCATATCGAGGCCGAGTCGAGCATGGCGGGCGGCGAGAGCCTGTGGCGTGCCAATTGGTCCGAACGCGCCGATCCCTTCGCCGACGTCGCGCGCGGCACCGGCCGCGGCCCCGGCTGGCAGCGCGCGGCGGGCGTCGATTCCGCCAAGCCCGGCGGTGGCTACACGAACCGGACTTTCACGCGCGAGCCAAGCCGCGTCCAGGAATCGCGCGCTTCGGCGGTGAGCCTCGGCAACAAGGGCCGCGCCGACGTCTCGGTCGGGATGCGCGTGTTCCACCAGAAGTTCGGCTATGGCGCGATCGCCGAGATCGAGGGCAACAAGCTCGAGATCGACTTCGAGAGCGCCGGGCGCAAACGCGTGATGGATACGTTCGTGACGGTAGAGGCGTAGCCGCGACCGCAATCGTCGCCCCGGCGCCGGCCGGGGCCGCCAGGTCGGGCGCGAGACGCGAAGACGCTGTAAAGCGAGGAGACCGGACACCACCGGCGCGCTATCGCACTGCGCGGTACGGCTCGCCGAGCCCGCGTCCGCGCAACGCGTCTTACCAGCGCCTAGCGCGCGACCGCCCGCACCGGCACCATTACGTTGCACAGATCCGTCGCACCCGCGGGCACCGTGAAGAACGGCCCGCCGCGATTGGCCCGCGCCTCGAGCGTCGCTGCGAAGACGGGCGCGTCGGGGCGCAGATATTCAAACGCCGGCCGGTCCGCCGCGGGCAGATCGGCCGCGATCGCAATCCGCTTGATCGGCACGCGTTGCTTTGGATCCTCGTACAGCCCGAGCCCCCCGCCCGTCCCGCGCGGCAAGGCCGAGAGCGCCGCCATCCCGTCGATCACGCGCCCGACCAGCGCGATATTGCGGTCGAGATGGCGCGGGGCGTGCCCGATCACGGTATAGAGATCGCCCCCCGTCCCGGTATCGGGCGCAAGGTCGCGCGCGACGCCGACCATCCCGTAGCAATGCGGCAACCACTGCCGCGCACCATCGCCCGCGACCGCCCAGCCGCTTGGGGTAAAGCCGGTCCGGGTAGCATAGGCATCGCGATACGGATTGTCGACGGCTGCGCCATGCGCGCCCCACGCCCATTCATATTCGGCGGGCGGCTTGGCGGTGACCCCAGCGGCGGGCGGCTTCTTCTCGGTCGCATCGCCCCATTGCGTGACGTAATTGTCCTGCACGCGGTAGACGGTCGCGTCCTTCCACCAACCGCTCCGCGCGATCGTGCGGATATTAGCGACATGCACTGGCGCGAACGCCGGGGCGAGCCAGATCACGCTGCGATGCCCGTCGGCAAAGTCGATCAGCAGCAGATCCTGCGGGTCGATCGCGCCCCAGGCACTCGCCGGAGCGGCGGCGGCGAGCTGCGCCGCGGTCGGCTTCGGGGCGGGCGCGGGCGTGGGCGCGGGGGCGGCCTGGGCGGCGGCGAGCAGGGCGAAAAGCGGTAGCAGCATCGGCATCCCGCCAACCTGCCCGCTCGTCACGGCGGCGGCAATCCCTGTCGCGCGCAGCAGAATGCTTGCACAGCGGGCAGCGACGCTCTAGGGCCACCCTCCTGTCCAGGACATGCGGAGCGGTGGCCGAGTGGTCGAAGGCGCTCGCCTGGAAAGTGAGTATACGTCAAAAGCGTATCGAGGGTTCGAATCCCTCCCGCTCCGCCATTATTCCGGTATAGTGTAGCAGACTAACCAAGCTACCTTTACCGTTCGGTATGATCCGTCTGCTATGGTCACACGCTGGTTCAGTAGCGGGTCGTCATGAGCATAACGAATTTTCGAGCGCCCTTGAAAACCGCCATGGGCTACTGGCTCTACGAGGCGAACGAACAAGCCGCGGAGATCGCACGCATCGAATCGCTTTTTGAGAGCCTGGCGGCCTTACGTGGGCGCGAAGAGCATCTTCGCCACGTTCTCGAGTGCGCCGACGTGGTCATGAAGGAGATCAATCCTAGTTGGACCATGGATGACCTAAAGCCGGTCCAGAAGCACGTGCGCAAAGCTCCCGGTCGATCCGGAGAGATTGCCCGTCTTACCCTCGACATTCTACGAGAAGCGCAGCCGCTCACCGCTCGAGAGATCGCTGTTAGGGCTATAAAGCGGTTAGGACAGGAAGACGCCGACAAGGAGACGGTGGAGCGCGTCTACAAGGCGGTAGAGGCTACGCTCCGAGCAAAATTGAAGAGCGGGCTGGTGCAGAACGACGGGAACTACGGTAGAAAATGGAAGATCGCGGTCTGACCCTTGTCAGGCCGCTTTCTTTTCCCGAACCTGGCGCTGCGCCCGCTGGAAGAAGTGCTTGGTGATCTCCTCACGCGCATCGGCGTCGGTCATCATGGCGCTCTTCATCTCATTGTCCCGTTGGAACGCGCGGATGGCACCGCGGAAGAACACATCCCGGAACGCGCGGTAGACCACGTCGTCCGAATTATTCTTGAGCATCTCGATCATGTTCTCGTCGAGGATCTCACGATTGACGCCCTCGAAGCGAATGAAGTCATCGGTCGAGAACTGCGCGCCGTGCTTTTCGTTGAAGTTCGAGATGATTTCCGACAGCGCCCTGTGCTCTTCCTCGGTATAGGGTTTCGCTGCGAACTCGCTAATCGGTGACAGCAAATCGTTGTCCCCCGCCGACAAAGACGCCGACCCCTTTTCCTTCTGCTCGACGCGAACGGCCTGAAGCCGAACCATCTCGTCGGTCACCTCAATATCGCCCGGCATCTCGCGATCCGGCAGCAGGCGGATCAGCCAGGACGCATAGCCATACAGTTTCTCAAGGTCCGTATCGCCCAGCATCATGATCTGGCTGAGGAAGCTGTAGAACCGCATATAGCTGCGCAGGAGCTGCCGGAATTCTTCCTGCCGGTCCTCGTCGTCGCCTTCAAAGCGCACCACCGCCTGCCGAACGAGGCCCTCCAAGCGTGCGCGGTCGTGACCGCTCAAGTCGCCCTTGTAGAAGGTTTCCGCGAACCGCTGGACCTCACCCTCGTCGATGATGCCGAACTGCTTCAGCCGGCGCTCCAGTGTATAAATCTGGTTCGGATCCGAGTTCGCTTCCAACGCCGTCACCTCGAAGAAGGGCCGGAAGGCGTTCTGGATGTCTTCGACGGTATTCTGGAAATCGAGGATGTAAGTGTGGTCCTTGCCCGGGAAGGTGCGGTTCAGCCGCGAAAGCGTCTGGACGGCCTGCAAGCCGGCCAGCTTGCGGTCGACATACATCGCGCTGAGCTTGGGCTGGTCGAAGCCCGTCTGATATTTCTCGGCGACGATCAGCACCTGGTAGTCGGGACCATCGAATTTCGCCGGAAGTTCGGTTTCCGCGAACCCATTGACCTCGGCCTCGGTGTAGACGTTTCCATCGACCTTTAACTCGCCTGAGAAGGCCACCAATGCGCGCATATCGTCGTAGCCGGCGTCCGCGATGTAAGTTTTGATGCCCTGATAATAGCGGAGAGCATGTTCCCGGCTCTGCGTCACCACCATGGCCTTCGCCTGGCTGTCGAGGCCATCCTGAACGTGGCGCCGGAAATGCTCGACCATCACTTCGACCTTCTGGCCGATAGCGGCTGGATGCATGGAGGCGAAGCGGGCGACGCGGCGGCGTGCCTGCAGGCTATTCAGTTCGGGATCGTCCTCGATAGTCTTTTCAAGCTGATAATACGCCTTGTAGGTCATGTATACTCCGTCTGCTTGACGACCCGCGAAATCGTCGCTCGCTCAAGCCATGATTCTGTAATCTGCAGGATCGATGAC